>DASWOO010000492.1:0-3975 GCA_036404335.1 Kofleriaceae bacterium | reverse complement strand
CCGGCGCCTCGTCGTCCGCGGCGCCCTTCTTCTTGGTGACCGCGGCGGTCTCCTCGGCGTCGTCGGCCGCCGGCTTCTTGCCCTTCTTGCCGCCCTTCTTCGTGGCGACCTCTTCCTCGGCAGGCGGCGCCTCGTCGTCGGCCGCCGCCGGCTTCTTGCCCTTCTTGTCTTTGCCGGGCTTCTTGCCGCCCTTCTTGGTCGCGACCTCCTCCTCGGCGGGCGGCACCGCGGCCGCCTCGTCCTCACCGCCGGCGGCGTCGTCCCCGATGCCGATCTTGTCGAGGATCTTGTCGTGCAGCAGCTTGTGGAACTTCTTGGACTTGGCGTCCTTGAAGTTGACCGTGAAGCCCTTGGCCATCTTCTTGTGGGCGAAGATCCGGAACTTGAGCGACTTGCTGCCGCCGGACTTCTCGAGCGTGCCGAGCACGATCGCGTCGGCCTCGAGCTGGGTCGCGAGCTTCTTGAGCTCCTTGTCGGTGTACTCCGACGGATCGCCCAGCTTGTCGACCGCGCGGTTGACCTGCGCCGCCGAGATCAGCGAGACGTCCTTGCCCTCGAGCGCCTCGGCGACCGCGTCGTGGACATCGCCGCTGGCGTCGCCATCGATCGCCGTGAGCGCGATCTTGGGTTTGGCCGATGCCGCGGATGGCAGCAGCAGCAAGGCGGCGAACCAGCCGAGCGCCAGAGCCACGATCTTCGTCGGTCGATTCGGTAGGCGCATGAGAGGCGAGATTATACACGTAGATGACGCGACCCACGCACATTGCGGTGTGGCTCACACAACGCCCTTGCCAAGCCGCGCGAGTCATGGCCAGCTGGGCAGCGCATGGACCCCGTCGATCGTCGCAACTTCACCATCACCGGCCGGATGAGCGTGGTCACGGACTCGATCGAGGCCGCCGAGGGCGTGCAGATCGTCGTGACCCACGCGTTCGGGCCGTGCGGCCACAACCTCGTCGGGCTCTCGGACGAGCAGTTCGACGGCCACCCGGCGGTCACGCTCGGCATCCACGCCGGCGACAACGACGGCCTGATCCACCTGTCGCCGATCCACGGCGACGGCCGCAAGAGCCGGTCGTTCGCGATCACCGCGGGCACGCGCTGCGAGCTGTCGTGCGGCGCGTGCCGCCAGCCGCTCGACATCGCCGGCGACGTCGGCGACGGCTCGGGCGCGCGCTACTACGCGCTGTACCTGTCGCCGCAGCTGTCGAAGGGCTCGATGCTGATGGTCAGCGACCTGTGGGGCCACCACCACTCGCGGATCATCGACGACTTCGAGCTGATCTCGTACTGGTCGGCCCGCAACGACTAGCGCTCGGCTACAGGTCGTACAGATAGAAGTAGGCGCGCAGGTTGGCGTTGGCGAGCGGCTTCTTGATCCGCGGCGCGCCGATCACCTGGTAGAACGCCTGCTCGAGCAACGGGTTGACGACGAAGAACCCGGCGCGCCAGCCGCGGAACTGCCGGCAGTTCTCGGCCAGCGCGGTGTAGAGCGTGAACAGATCGCCGGGGTCGAGGCGCTCGCCGTACGGCGGGTTGGTCAGGAGCAGCCCGGTCTCCGGGGCCGGCCGGCCGCGCTCGCGGGCGATGTCGCGGATGACCTCGGGGCGCAGGGTCGTCGCGTCGCCGCGCTGCCACACGACCTGGCTGGCGACGCCGGCGGCGCGGCTGTTGTCGCGGGCGGCGGCGAGCACGTCGAGATCGAGATCGCAGCCGACGACCAGCGGCGCGGCGTCGGGGAACAGCGGCTGCGCCGGACCCGGTGCGCCGGCGGCACCGGCGGGACCTGTGATGCCCAGCGCCGCGAGCGCCCGCGTCGGCCGCGGCACCGCGCGCGCGGCGAGCAGCGCCTCGATCGGGATCGTGCCCGAGCCGCACATCGGATCGACCAGCACGTCGTTGCGCGGATCGAACCGGCACAGCATGAGCAGCACGGCCGCCAGGTGCTCGCGCAGCGGGGCCTCGCCGGTGTCGCGCCGCCAGCCGCGCTGCGACAGCGAGCCGCCGCCGAGGTCGATCGAGACCACCAGCTCGTTGCGATCGTCGAGCCGGGCGATCCACCGGCTCGCCGGCCGCTCGGGATCGACGTGCAGCCGGATCCGGCGCTTGCCGGCCGCGTCGATCAGCGCGTTCTTGACCGTGCCGACGATCTGCCGGTCGCCGGCGGCGAACGCCTCGACCCGGCGGGCCTCGACCGAGATGCCGTCGCCGTCGCGGAACAGCGGCCGGCCATCGCCGGAGATGTCGTCGAACAGCTCGTCGTACAGCGGCTCGAGCCGCCTGGCGCGCGAGCGATACACGTCCCACACCACGCGGGTCGGTGTGCGCAGGTACGTGACCGCGGCCCACGCCAGGTCGCGGTCGAACGGCAGGACGAGCTGGCCGAGGCCCTCCTTGCGCGGCTGCGGTGGCCGGGTGCCCAGGACCCGGCGCGCGACCCGGCCGAGCTCGGCCGCCATCACGACGTTGGTCTGCGTGGAGCCGATGATACGAAGCTCGTCGACGATCATGGCGGTCCGTTCAGCGTGGCGAGCAGGCCGGTATCGGCGAAGAAGCGTCGGTGGAGGTAGCTTGCGCGTGCATCGGTGCCGGCCGGTCCTTTGGGCCGCTCGTGGAGGTAGCGCCGCGCCAGGCGGGCCACCGTCGGATCCCAGTCGAGCAAGTACCACGACACGATCGTCGCGTCATCGGGATCGACGTGGCTGCGCGCCAGCCACAGGGTGCGGGCGAGCTTGGCGAGCACCGGCTCGCCGGCCATGGCGATCGCCGGGTCCTCGACCACGCGCCACAGGCCGCCGGGATCGCGGGCGACCGGCAGGGTCTTGACCTCGACGTCGCCGCGCCAGTCGGGCTCGCCGGCGTTGCGCTCGAGGATGCCGAGCAGGCGGGCGGCGCGCAGGCCCCAGGCGCCCTTGTCGCGGCCGCGCGGCCCCAGGCGCACGCCGATCAGCCGGTCGGCGGCGGCGAGCAGGTCGTCGAGGCTGTCGGGCTCGTCGTGGACGGCGATCGCGGCGATCGCGGGCGGCAGCGGGCGCGGCCAGCCGGGGCTCGGCGGGTATAGGCCGCGCGCCGGGGCCTGGACCACGAGGTGGCCGCCGAGCACGACCGGGCGCGGCTGGAGCTGGGGCGAGACCTCGGCGGTGCCCCGCTCGCGCGCGGCGCCGGCGGCCCACAGCGCGGCCCGCAGCGCCGGCGAGCCGGCGTCGAGCCGGAGCCGCAGCGCGGCGGCCAGCGCCGCCAGCTCGCCGCGGGTCATCGCGTTGAGCAGGCCGCACAGATCGGTGTCCCACCGGGCGATGACCCGGGCGGTGGCCTCGTCGGCGTCGAGCAGCTGCCGCGGCTCGGGCGCGCCGCGCGCGAACCGGCCGGGCCGCAGCGCCGCGAGCCGGCGGACCGCCGCGGACGGCAGCCGCGAGACCATGTGGGCGACGGCGTTCATGCGAGCGGGCGCGCCCAGCATGCTACGGTCGCGCGGTGGCTGTCACCTGCGCGCGCGCCCTGCTCGTCGCCGCGCTCGCCGGCTGCGCGCCGGGCGTCGACGGGCCGGTCGAGCACCAGCGCGCGATCGATCGCGAGGACGGCGATCGGCTGGCCGTGCTGATCGCGCAGCTGCCCGGCGTGGTCGCGACGCAGGTCGTCCTGCACCACGCCGCGCGAGATCCGCTGGCGCTGTCGCCGGCGACCCCCGCCGTGCTCGGCGTGGTGATCGCCACCGACGACGCCGCCGCGCCCGACGAGCTACGGGCCGCGGCGATCCGGCTGGGGCGCGCGCTCGCCCCCGAGCTCGGCGGCGCGGTCGCGATCGAGGTCGTGCCGGTGGTGCACCGGCCCAGGCTCGCGAAGGTCGGGCCGTTCTGGGTCGAGGACACGTCGCAGCGCGCGCTGCGCGCGACACTGGTGCTCGCCTGCCTGGCGATCGCCGCGCTCGCCGGGCTGGCGGCCCGGGCCCGGCGCTACCGGCGCGGCAGCAAGGCC
>DASWOO010000491.1:0-2519 GCA_036404335.1 Kofleriaceae bacterium | reverse complement strand
GGTCGAGCCCTCGTCGATGATCTGCTGAAACGCCGCCTCGTAGTACTCGTTGACCAGGCCCTGATCGCGGACGCGCTGATGGAGCGCGGCGAACAGCCGCCTCGATGACGCCGCCGAGAACAGCTCGATGCCGACCGACTCACCCATCGCCGAGCGCACCGGGACGTGCTTGCCGATCGCCAGCACGCGGTCCTGGTTGTCGGCAGTGACCTTGACCTCTTCGAGGCCGATCTGGCCGACCGAGCGCACCGCCAGGCAGTCCGGGCCGCGGTCGACCAGCTCTTCGACCACGCCGACGTCGAACACGACATCGCCGTCGAGCAGGATGAAGCCGTCGTGCTCGACCACGTCGCGGGTCAGGAGCAGCGAGTACGCGTTGTTCGTCGACTTGAACACCGGGTTCGAGACGTAGACCACGTCGAGGCCGGGGAACCAGCTGCCAACCGCGTCGCGCACCATGTGCTCGAGATAGCCGGTGCCGATCACGAACTGATCGAAGCCGACCCGCAGCAGGTTGGTGATCGTGCGGCGCAGGATCGGAACGCCGCCGACCGGCAGGAGCGTCTTCGGCGTGTCGTCGGAGTACGGACGAAGCCGCGTCGCGCAACCTGCAGCTAGGATGACGGCCTTCATGGATAGACCGGTCCCAGGCGTGCAAGCGTCATGCGCGTACGAATTTCAGGTACTTGTGCGTGCGGGCTGTCTAACTTTCACCAGATCGTCCACGGGAGTGCCCTCGCGGCGACCAATTCCTGTCACGTCGCCGGCATGATCGCTCGCGATGGAGCTCGATGCGGTGGTTTTGCTCGATGCGCGGTCGCGCATCGCGATCGCGGGGCTGACCGCCGGCGAGCGCGCGATCCGGGTCGCGCGGCGGGTCGGCGCCACCCGCGTGCGCGCGGTCGAGGCCGGCGCACGCGCCGAGCTGACCGCGTGGCGCGGGGGCCGCGGCTGCCCGCTCTTGATCATCCGCGCCGATCAGCTCGTGCATCCGCCGCTGGTCGCGCCGCTGGTCGCCGCCGGCGCGGGCCCCGACGGCGTCGCGATCGCGGTAGGCCCCGACGGCGCCTACGCCGGCGCCGCGCTCGTCACCGGCGCCGCCGCCGACGCCGGGCTCGCCGCGCTCGCCCGCGGCGAACCCGATACCGCGCTCGCCGCCACCGCGACCGCGCGCGTCCCGCACGGCGAGATCGCGCGCCACCCGATCGCCACGCCCGACGAGCGCCGCGCCGCGCATCGCCTGCTGTATCGCACCCTGATCAAGCCGCAGGACAACGCGATCACCCGCTACCTGTATCGCCCGGTGTCGTTCCCGCTGACCCGGCTGCTGGTGTGGACGCCGATCACCCCGAACCAGGTCTCGATCGCCGTCGCGATCCTCACCGCGATCGGCTGCTGGCTCACCGCGCAGCCCGACGCGCGGCGCGCGCTGATCGGCACCGCGCTCGTGCTGGTCGCGAGCTACGTCGACTGCTGCGACGGCGAGATCGCCCGGCTCAAGCTGCTGTCGTCGCGGCTCGGCGCCTGGCTCGACACCGTGATCGACGAGCTCTCGACCATGGGCTACATGGCCGCGCTCGGCTGGCACTGCCACCTGGTCCACGGCCACGCCGGGCTCGATGTCTGGCAAGCCGCGATCGCGGCCGGCGTCGTGACCTACGGCTGGTCGATGTACTGCATCTACTACAACATCATCGTCGGCGTCGGCTCGGCCAACAGCCAGGACTACGCCGCGCGGTTCGAGGCCGTGCCCGGCGTCGCGCCGGGCGCGATGCGGATCCGCCCGGTGACCGCCCGGGCGATCGCGCCGCGCCGGCCGCTGCCCCGGCCGCTCGCGATCCTCGCGACCTACGCGCCGTACCTGATCCGCCGCGACTTCATCACCTGGTGCTCGATCTTCGCCGTCGCGCTCGGCTGGATCCCGGCGCTGTTCGCGGTGTTCGTGGCCGGCGGCGTGGTCACCAGCGCCCTGGTCACGATCGATCACCTCCGCCTCCGCCGGCTGCAGCGCTTGCTCCGGCGCGGCGGGTACATCATCGAGCGGACTGCGCGATAACACCGCACCCCGAGGTCACCGGATTCTGCCGTTGACCACCCCCATGGGGTCATGCTCGAATTACGCCGTGTTGCTCCGGCGCGCCGTGCTGTGGATCTCGACCATCGGGGTCGCGTTCCTCGTCGCGCTCGCGGTGCCGGTGTCGCAGCTGCGCGTGATCTCGATCATCCGGGAGTGCTGCTGCCCGGATCCGGACGACTGCCACTGTCCGGATCACAAGGCCGATCCCGCCGGCCAGTCCACGATGCGCGCGTGCCATAGCACCGAGCGCGCGGTCATGGCGCCGCAGCTGCCGGTGTTCGACCCGCCCGAGGTCGCGCTCGCCCCGGTGACGACCGTCGTCGCCGTCGTGCTCGCCCCGGCGCTGCCCGATCCCCACGTCGCCCCGCCGCCGACTCGTCCCGACGCGCCGTCCTAGCGGCGATCCACGTCCGAGTTGCGGCTCGTCACCCTGGCGCGATGC
>DASWOO010000490.1:0-8273 GCA_036404335.1 Kofleriaceae bacterium | reverse complement strand
CGAGCTCAACGCGGTGCGCGGCGCGCTGTCGGCGATCAAGGCCGGGCAGCTGGCGCTGGCGTCGGCCGCGCCGGTGATCACGCTGGCGGTGAGCGACGTGATCGGCGATCCGCTGGCGGTGATCGGCTCGGGGCCGACGGTCGGGCCGTGGCTGGCGGCGCCGGGGCGCGCGACCGACGACGGCGCCGCGGCGCGCCGGGGCCACGCGCGGGCGGTGCTGGCCCGGTACGGCGTCGCGGTCCCGGCGGCGCTCGCGGGTGAGCTGCCGCCGCGCGCGGTGACCCGCGACGACCACGCCGTGCTCGTCGCGCCGATGGCGAGCGCGGCGCGGGCCGCGGTCGACGCGCTGGCGGCCCGCGGGATCCGGGCGGCGTGGCGCGCCGAGCCGGTCGCCGGCGACGTCGCCGAGGTCGCCCGGCAGCTCGCCGCCACCGCCGGCGCGGTCGTCGCGTGGGGCGAGCCGACGCTGCGCGTCCCGCCGGGCCACGGCGAGGGCGGCCGGGCCCAGCAGCTCGCGCTCGCGCTGGCCGGCCACCTGCGCGGCGGCGATCGCGGCGCGCTGGTCGTCGGCACCGACGGCATCGACGGCCCGCCGCCGGCGCACCGGCCGGCGCCCGCCGGCGCCTGGATCGACGGCGCGACGTGGGACGCGGTGATCGCCGCCGGCGTGGATCCCGCCGCCGCGCTCGCCCGCTGCGACGCCGGGGCCGCGCTCGCGTCCGCCGGTGCGCTGGTCGTCACCGGGCCGACCGGAATCAACCACGCGGATCTCGTGCTCGCAGGATGACGTCTGCTATAGCGGGGCGTGTCGTGGACCACCCTCGGCGTGCTCGACTGGACGACCCAGCGCTTCACCGAAGCCGGGATCGGCGCGGCGCGGCTCGAGGCGCAGATCCTGCTCGCCCACGCGCTCGGCTGCAGCCGGATGCAGCTCTACACCGGGTTCGACAAGCCGCTGGGCGAGCCCGAGCTCGCGGCGTACCGCGGCCTGATCAAGCGCCGGCTCGCCGGCGAGTCGGTGAGCTACCTGGTCGGCGAGACCGAGTTCTGGGGCCTGCCGTTCCACGTCGATGACAGCGTGCTCGTGCCGCGGCCCGACACCGAGACCGTCATCGAGGTCGCGCGCCAGGCCTGGCCGGATCGCAAGGCGGCGTGCCGGATCCTGGATCTATGCACCGGCTCGGGGGCGATCGCGGTGAGCCTGGCGAAGGAGTATCCGGCGGCGCAGGTGATCGCGACCGAGATCTCGGCGGCGGCGGCGGCGGTCGCGCGCAAGAACGCCGCGCGCAACGCCGTGGCCGAGCGCGTCGAGATCCGCGACGGCGATCTGTTCGCGCCCGTCGACGGCGAGCAGTTCGACCTGATCGTCTCGAACCCGCCGTACGTCGAGTCGGCGGTGATCCCGACCCTGTCGCTCGAGGTCCGCCGCGAGCCGCGGATCGCGCTCGACGGCGGCGCCGACGGCATGGCGTTCTACGACCGGATCTGCGGCGAGGCACATCGATACCTGGGGCCGGGCGGCGTGCTGCTGGTCGAGCACGGCTACGACCAGGCCGACGCGGTCCGGGCGCGCTTCGCGGCCGCCGGGTTCACCGGCGTGACCCTCGTCCACGACCTGGGCAAGAACCCGCGCGTGACCTGGGCCCGATCGAGCCCGCCATAGCCGCCATGGCCGGCGTGGCGGCGTGTACCATGCGGGTCGTGCGCCGATTCGCGATCGCCTGCGCGCTGCTCGCGAGCAGCTCCCCCGCGACCGCCCAGCCGCCGCCGCCCGCGCCCGCGGCGCCGGATCCCTCGACCGCGCCGCCGACGCCCGCCCCGGCGATCCAGAGCCCGGAGAGCCAGCCGACCGCGCAGCCGCTGCCCGGCCCGGGCACGCCGGCGCTGCCGCCGCCCAGGGCCACGGCGTCGTCGCTGCGCGACCGCGCGCTCGCCGAGGAGCAGTGCGCCGCGCGCGACCCGAGCTGCGACTGGCTCGCGACGCTGTCGAGCCTCGAGCGCCAGAGCGTGGTCCGCGCGCTGACCGCCCGCGGCTTCGAGGTCGACCCCGCGCCGTGGGGCAAGGTGATCGGCAAGCTGCAGATCTACAACGAGGAGGTCTTCGCCGAGCCGATCCCGTTCCTGCAGTTCTTCAATCACTTCCACGTCACGACCAAGGAGTCGACGATCCGCGCCGAGGCGGTGGTCTCGGCCGGCGAGCTGTGGGACCAGCTGCGGATCGACGAGACCGCGCGCCGGCTGCGCGATCCGCTGTGGACCTCGGTCGTCGCGATCGTCCCGGTGCGGTCGGCTCAGGCCGGCACGGTCGACGCGCTGATCGTCACGCGCGACATCTGGAGCCTGCGGCTCAACACCGCGTACACGTTCCAGGAAGGCAAGCTGACCAACCTGTCGACGTCGCTGTCGGAGAACAACCTCGACGGCCGGCGCGACGTGCTGTCGGTCGCGATGAACATGGACCAGGGCGCGATCGCGGTCGGCCCGCTGTTCATCGACAAGAACCTCGCCGGCGAGCACCTCAACTTCCAGACCCAGTTCAGCGAGATCTTGAACCGCGACGCGCTGACCAAGCACGGCCAGCTCGACTCGGAGGGCTCGCAGAGCACGGTCACGCTGTCGCGCCCGCTGTGGTCCCTCGCCAGCGAGTGGTCGGCGGGCGGGACGTTCACGCACCGGTTCGCGGTCAACCGCCAGTTCCTCGGCACCGGCCTGCGCGCCTACGACTACAAGGATCCCGACACCCAGGAGATCACCCGGTTCGGCCGCCAGTACGAGATGCACCAGTGGGAGGCCACGGCGTACGTCACCCACCAGTGGGGGCACGACTTCAAGAGCCAGCTCTCGCTCGGCCACACCGTCGACAGCATCCGGCCGACGCCGCTAGACTCGTTCTCCGGCACCGCCGCGCAGCGCGCCGCGTTCATCAAGAACGTGCTGCCGGTGTCCGAGGTGACGTCGGACCCCTACATCGAATACGCGATGTTCACCCCGCGCTACCGCACGCTGCGCAACGTGACCGCGTTCGACCTCGCCGAGGACCTGCGCACCGGCCCGGATCTCGACATCGCGCTGGGCTTCGGCCTCAAGGTCCTCGGCTCGGACCGGTTCTTCCAGCGGCTGAGCTCGTCGGCGGGCTGGACCTTCCCGATCACCCGCGACGGCTTCATCCGCGTCGCGACCGGCCTGGGCGGCCGCCACCAGGCCGACCGGTTCATCGACAACTCGGCGACCGTGTCGTTCCGCGCCGCCAGCCCGCCGCTCGGCGGCCTCCTACGCCTGCTCGCCCAGTCGTCGCTGTCGACCCGGTGGAACGACACCCAGAACGCGTTCTACGCGATCGGCTCGGACACCGGCCTGCGCGGCTTCTCGATCAACCAGTTCACCGGCCAGCGCTACTTCAACGCGCAAGTCGAGGCCCGGACCCTGCCATACCCGGTCTGGGTCCTCCGGGTCGGCGCGGTCGCCTTCTACGACCTCGGCGGCGCCGACCAGAGCCTCGCGCTGATGCAGCTCCACCAGGACGCCGGCCTGGGCCTCCGCATGCTGATCCCCCAGACCTCCGCCCAGCTCCTCAAGTTCGACTTCGCCGTGCCGTTCGACGGCGCCAACCGCGGCAAGGTCCGCTTCCTCGCCGGCTTCGGCAGCGAGTTCTAGCCGCGCCCCCGCTCGAGGATCGGTGTCCTGCGCCGGGCTACGTCTGCAGGCTGCCGAGGCCGGCGGCGCTGAGGCAGAGCCCCAGGCTTGCGCGCTCGGCCGACGTGGTGGCGCGGGCGGGCCAGGCCGGGGCCAGGCCGAGCGAGCCGGTGAAGGTGAACGGCGTGCCGTCGCGGTCGATGGCGGTGAACGAGGCGCCGTAGGGCAGGGCGCACGCGATGGCGTGGCCGAGCAGGTCGCGGCCGCCGGGCGTGGCGAGCAGGGCGATGTGCGCCATGGAGCTGCCGCCGAGGCGATGGGCGATCAGCTGGGCCGGCGTGGTCGTCGGCGCGCGCAGCACGGGCGGCGCGGGCTGGGCGTGGCCGGCGCGGACGGCGAGGGCGATGGCGAGGGGCAGACCGAGCAGGAGGCGGTTCATGCGAGGCTCGCCTGGTCATCCGGCCGGTCGCCGCCGCGGCTTGAGGTGCGCGTCGGGTAAGAACGACGTCAGGCGGTCTGGCTGCGAAACCGCAGCACGAGAAACACCGCCGTCGCGGTCAGCCCGGCCGACAGGCCCCACCACAGCCCGGGCGCGCCGAGCCCGAGGCCGAACGCGAGCACCAGCGAGATCGGCAGGCCGACGGCGTAGTGGCCGATCAGGTTGCCGATGAACGTCGCCCGGGTGTCGCCGACGCCGCGCAGCGCGCCGGCGCCGATCGCCTGGGTGCCGTCGGACAGCTGGAACAGCGCCGCGATCTGGAACAGCGGGACGGCGGCGGCGACCACCGCCGGCTGATCCGTGAACAGCCCGGCGAGCTGGCGGGGCAGCGAGACGAAGACGATCGCGCCGACGCCCATCACGAGCAGGCCGAGCTTGAGCCCGAGCAGGCCGCGGGCGCGCGCCGCCGCGCGATCGCCGGCGCCGACCGCGTGGCCGACCCGGACGCTGGTCGCCGCGCCGATGCCGACCGCGATCGAGAACGTGAAGCTGGCGACGTTGAGCGCGATCGTGTGGGCGCCGGCCGGCAGCACGCCGAGGTGCGCCGCCGCGACCGTCGCGACGCCGAACACGCCGATCTCGGCGAACAGGTGGCCGGCGACCGGGCCGCCGTAGCGCACGATCTCGGCGAGGTCGGCGCGCGTCGAGGTCGGGCGCGGCGTCGGGCCGTCGACCGCGCGCACGCCGGCGAAGTAGATCGCGGTGGTGACCAGCTGCACGCCGACCGTCGCGGTCGCGGCGCCGAGCACGCCCATCGCCGGGATCGGGCCGGCGCCGAAGATCAGCACGACGTCGAGCGCGGCGTTGGCGAGGTTGCCGGCGATCACCGCGATCACCAGCGGCCGCGTGACGTCGTGCGCGGCGAGGTACGAGCGCTGCGCCGTCATGATCAGGAACGGCACGACGCCGAACGACCGGGCGATCGTGTAGACCTTCGCGTCAGCGGCGACCGCCGGATCGACGCCGGCGACGTGCAGGATCCACGGCGAGCCGACCACGACCAGCGTGCTGACCAGCCCGACCATCAGCGCGAGCCGCAGGCCGGCGCCGAACAGCCGGCGGGCATCGGCGGTGCGGCCGGCGCCCAGCGCCTGGGGCACGACGGTGTCGAGGCCCATGACCACGCCCATGCCGAGCGAGCTGATCGCGAACAGTAGGTTATTGCCGACGCCGGCTGCGGCGAGCCCGGTGTCGTTGTAGTGGCCGAGCATGGCCGCGTCGACCAGGCCCATCATCTGGAAGCCGAGCTGCTGGGTGACCAGCGGGATCGCCAGCCGGACGTGCGCCTTCCACTCGCTGGCCACGGAGGTTCGCGTCAGGGCGCCGCGCGCGGCGTCATCGGCGCGTTGGCGAACGTCAGGTTCCGGGCGAGCAGCTGCGCCAGCGCGAGCCGGCGCGCGGCGTCCTTGCCGACGACGCGGACATAGCATGGGGCGTCGTCATCGATGAAGATCAGGCCCTGGCCGTGGTGATCGAGGCCCTTGGCGCCGACCGCGACGTCGGCCGCCGGCTCGGGCGGATGGACCGTGGCCGTGACGTCGTCCTTGGCGCCCTTGTGGTGCGGCCGGGCCGGGCCGGCCTTCGCGGCGGCGGCCTGGGCGATGGCGTACTGCTCGACGAGCTGCTTGCTGGTCTCGCGGTACTGCGCGAACAGCGCGTCGGCGCGCGGCTTCATGCCGTCGCGGCAGTCGAGGTCGAACGTCCAGTACTCGTGGGGATCGACCGGCTCGGCGCTGCCGCTGCCGGTCTGGGGCGGCGGCGGCGGGTTGGCCAGCGTCAGCTCGTAGTTGCACGGGTGCGGCACGCCGCGCGGGATCGACGACGGCGACTCGATCGGCCGCGCCACGCCGCCGAGCACGCTGCCCAGCGCGTCGAGCGACGCGACGCTGTCGCAGCGCCACTTCTCGGGGTACACGCCGGCGAGCTGGCGCGGCGGCGCGGCCGGCGCCTTCGAGGCCGCGGTGCCGTCGTCGTTACAACCGGCGAGCGCGAGGATCCACAGGAGGCGGCGCATCTCGAGGGCCGGACGGTAGCGCGGTACCGCGTCGGGCTCAAACGACGCGCGTGTCCTTTTAGTCAATGCGCCGCGAGCTATCCCCGACGGCGTGGATCGTCGCATCGAACACCAGGCGCAGCTCGGCGACCTCGGAGATCGCCTCGGCGAGCGCGAACAGCGGGCCGAGCTTGAGTGCCTCGTCGAGGTGGATCCTGCCGCCGATCCGGCGCTCGACGTACGCGATGTACAGGCCGCGGCGCCGGGCGACCACCACGACCGCGCGCAGGTGAAACAGCGGGATCGCCGCGCGCCGGCGCACACCGAAGACGCGCTGCTCGCTGCGCAGCAGGCCATCCTCGCGATCGAACACCAGCCGGCGCTGCAGGGTCGCGAGCAGGACGCCGACCAGCAACACCAGCGTGCCGCCGGCCATGAACCAGCCGCGTCGCGTGCACAGGTACGCGCCGAGCGCGGCCAGCGCCCAGCCGGTCCATGCGGTCGCGCGCGTCAGGTCGAGCTCGACGCGCGTCGGGGTCCGGGTCCGGATCTGCACCGAGCCGAGCCAGTCGAGCACACCTCGAGCGTACGGCGTCCGGCCGGTTTGAGCCAGCGTTATGCGCGCCGCGGCTACTCGCCGCCACCGCCGTCGGCGATCGCGCCGCCGCCGTCCGGAGGCGCGCCGCCGCCCTCGCCACCGCCCTCGCCGCCGCCCTGATCCGGGCCCTGGCCGCGCCACTCGCGCTGCTTGCCGCCGCGGCCGCGGCGCCGCCGGCGACGCCGCTTGCGCGTCGGCTGCCCGTCGGGGCCGAGCACGATCGCCTCGCCGCCGCCTGCGGGCGCGAAGAAGCCGACCGGCGCCTCGCCGGTGCCGTCACCGCTGCCGAGCACCGGCACGCCCGGGGCCGGCGCGCCGTTGGCGAAGCCCTGCGCCGGCTGGCCATCGCGCGGCCGGCGCCGGCGCCGGCGCTTCTTGCGCCGCTCGTCGCCGTTGGCGCCGCCGCCGTTGCCGTTGTTGCCGCTGCCGCCGTTGCCATTGGGGACACCCGGGCTGCCTTGCCACGGCGGCCGCGGGCCGTCGGGCCGCGTGCCCTCGGCACGGAACCCGCCCGCGCTGCCGCTGCCGGCACCGCCGCCGCGCTCGAACCGCTCGACGCGCGGCCCACCCTGCGGCCGATCCCAGCCGCGCCGCAGCTTCTTGCCACGGCGCTGCACCCGGCCCACGCCGGCGTCGTTCGGGTTCGCCGACGCCACGGGCGCCATCGCGATCCGCATCGGCCCGCGGACGTACTCGATCACCGGGCCGCCGCTGCCCTGCATCCGGCGCGATGTCGGCTCGGCCACGCCGGTCGACAGCACCGGCGTCGTGAACGCGCTCTTGGGCGGCAGCATCGCCCGCCGCTTGCGCCGGCGCCGGCGCCGGCGCCGCCGCGCCTCGGCCGCCGCTTCCGACGGCGACAGGGCCACGCCGGTCCGCTCCGCGCGCTCCGCCCGCACCTTGGGCTGCTTGGGCACGCGCTTGCGGGCGAGCACGGTGATCTCGCCGGGGCCCTCGATCCCCTCCTCGGCGAGCTCCGCGGCGGTCTTGTCGATCACCTCGAAGTCGTCATCGTCCTCGTCGTCGTCATCCTCGTCGTCATCGTCATCGTCATCATCGAGGTCGTCGTCCTCGTCATCGTCGTCATCGAGGTCGTCGTCCTCGCCCTCGGCGAGCTCGTCCCCATCCTCGCCGTCCTCGTCGTCGCCGTCCTCGTCATCATCCTCGAGGTCGTCGTCGTCCTCGAGGTCGTCGTCGTCCTCGGGCTCGGCCTCGCCGCCGAGCCCGGCGCGCGCGGCGATCGGCTGCTCTGTCGACGACGCCGCCGCCGGCATCGCCGCCACCGGGGCGGCCAAGGCCACCGGCGCCTCGGCCGGGCGGGTCGCCGGCGTCGCCGGACCGGCGCCGCTGCGCCGCAGCACCACCGTCGCCGGCTTCGGCGCGGGCAACGGCGCGGCCGCGGGCGCGGCGGCGGGCACCGCGACGCCGTCGCCGTCGATCCGCACGGTGCGGGTCTTCACCTCGCGCCGCGGCTTGATCTCGCCGTGATCCTCGTCGAAGAACCGGGTCAGCGACGCCCCGAGCCGGGTCGCCTCGGTCGACGCCGCCAG
>DASWOO010000489.1:0-5150 GCA_036404335.1 Kofleriaceae bacterium | reverse complement strand
GCCGCGCCGATGATGGCGATCTCCGCCAACTCGCCGCTGCTGTTCGGCCGCCGGCTGTGGGCCGAGACCCGGATCGCGCTGTTCCGCCAGTCGGTCGACACCCGCGGCCACACCCACCACCTGCGCGAGAGCGAGGCCCGGGTCAGCTTCGGCACGCGCTGGGTCCGCGACTCGGTGCTCGAGGTCTACCAGGAGGACATCGCGCGGTTCCGCACCCTGGTCGGCACCGATCTCGACGAAGATCCGATGGACAAGCTCGCGCGCGGCGAGACCCCGCTGCTCAAGGCGCTGCGCCTGCACAACGGCACGGTGTACCGCTGGAACCGCGCGTGCTACGGCGTGATGGACGGCAAGGCGCACCTGCGGATCGAGAACCGCGTGATGCCGTCGGGCCCGAGCATCGTCGACGAGATCGCCAACGGCGCGCTGTGGTTCGGCGTGATGGCCGAGATGGGCGCGCGCGAGGAGGACGTCTCGACCCGGATCGACTTCGACCAGGCCGGCGCCAACTTCTACACCGCGGCGCGCGAGGGCCTGGGCGCGCAGTTCAGCTGGCTCGACGGCGAGGACATCTCCGCCGCCCACCTCGTGCTCGATCGCCTGCTGCCGATGGCCGAGGCCGGCCTGCGCCGCCAGGCGATCCGCGAGGAGGACATCAAGCGCTATCTCTCCGTCGTCGAGCAGCGGGTGCGCACCGGCCGGACCGGCGCGCGCTGGCAGCTGTCCTCGTGGACCGCCCTCAAGGGCAAGGCGACCTCGGGCGAGCGCTCGAACGCGCTGGTCGCTGCCACCGTGCAGCGCCAGCAGACTGGAAGGCCCGTGGCTGAATGGGAACGCGCCCGGCTCGATGAAGCCGAGGTCGGCAGCGCCAATTACCGGCAGGTCGATCAGTACATGACGACCGATCTGTTCACCGTCCACGCGTCGGATCCGGTGGAGATGGTCGTCAACCTGATGAGCTGGGAGCGGATCCGGCACATCCCGGTCGAGGACAACGACCATCACCTGATCGGCCTGGTCACCTATCGCTCGGTGCTGCGGTTCCTCGCCAACGGCGGCTCGCTGAGCGACACGCCGGTCTCGGCGATCATGCGGACCGAGGTCACCACGGTCGGCGTCGATACCCGCACGGTCGACGCGATCCAGCTGATGCGGCGCTACCGCTTCGGCTGCCTGCCGGTGGTCCAGGACGACCACCTGGTCGGGATCCTGACCGAGGAGGACTTCATGAACGTCGCGCTCAAGCTGCTGGAGCAGGAGCTGGGCGAGTCGACCGTGCCCACGCCGACCAAGCCCCCGCAGCCCTAATCGGCGACGGCGACCCGGTTGCGGCCCGCGGCCTTGGCCGTGTACAGCGCGCGGTCGGCGGCCTCGAGCAGCTCGTTGGCGTCGGGCGACTTGCTCGAGTGGCAGACGCCGAAGCTCGCGGTGATGTGGAACGGCTCGGTGATCGACGCGATCGCCAGGCGCAGCCGCTCGGTCAGGACCAGCATCTGCTCGGCGTCGACGTCGGTCTGGACCACGCAGAACTCCTCGCCGCCGAGTCGCGCCACCAGGTCGTTGCGCCGGACCTGCTCGCGCAGCGTGTGCGCGACCATGACCAGCACGGCGTCGCCGACCGCGTGGCCGTGGGTGTCGTTGACCCGCTTGAAGAAGTCGATGTCGGCGATCGCGATCGAGTAGCGCCGGCCGCGCGCGGCCTCGGCGGCGAGCAGCTCGAGCCGGTCGCGCAGCGCGCGGCGGTTGGGCAGCTGGGTCAGCTCGTCGGTGACGGCGAGCTCGGCCAGCCGGTCCTGCGCGACGCGGAGCGCGGTGGTGTCCGACAGGGTCACCACGCCGCCGCGGACCTGGCCTTCACGGTCGTGCACCGGGCGGCCGGTCGAGATCAGGTGGACGCCGTGCGGGAACCGCGCGTTCTTGACGAACATCGACACGCTGTCGCTCGGCTCGCCGGCGAGCGCGCGGACCAGCGGCAGCCGGTCGGGATCGAGCACGGTCTCGCCGTCGGGCTCGAAGAACCCGTTGGCCTGGGCGCTGGCGGCATCGAGCGGCAGGGTGTCGCCCGGGCCGCGGCCGATCACCCGGCGGGCGAGCGGGTTGGCGATGATGATCTGCGAGTGCTCGTCGGCGACCAGGATGCCCTCGCCGGCGGTCTCGAGGATCGCCTCGAGCACGTCGACCCGGCCGGCGAGCGCGCGCTCGGACTCGGTCGCGCGGGCCTCGGCCTGGACCAGCGCGGTGACGTCGGTCGCCATCGCCAGGACCTCGGTGAGCGTGCCATCGGCGTTGCGCTCGAACGGCGTGGTGCGGAACAGCATCCACCGGTCCTCGCCGTTGGGCCGGTACAGCCGATACGTCGCCTGGTGATTCTGGCCGTCGGCGAGCAGCTGGGCCCGGGCGAGGTTGTCGCTCGCGCGCTTGGCGTCGTCGGCGGGCATGCTGCGGCGCAGCGCCGGCTCGCTCAGATCGTCGAGCGTGAACCCGAGCTTCTCGTGCGCCGACGTGCTCGCCCAGACCACGCGGCGGTGCTCGAGGTTCATCACGTACACCACGTTGGGCGACAGCTTGAACACCCGCTCGAACACCTTGCGCTCGCGGGTCTGGCGCCGCAGCTCCATCTCGTCGATCACGATCTGCGCGAGGTCGACCAGGGTCGCCAGCTGATCGGCGGTGAACTGGCGCGGCTTGCGATCGATCGCGCACAGCGAGCCGATCCGGTAGCCCTCGGGGGTGCGCAGCGGCGCGCCGGCGTAGGCGCGGACGAACGGCTCGCCGGTGACGTAGGGGTTGTGGGCGAACCGCCCGTCCTCGTAGGCGTCGGGGATGACCAGCACCTCGTCGCGCAGGATCGTGTAGCTGCAGAACGCCAGGTCGCGCTCGGTCTCGCTGCCGCCGAGCCCGGCGCACGACTTGAACCACTGGCGCTCGGCGTCGATCAGCGTGACCAGCGCGATCGGCACGTCGAGCACGCGGGCCACCAGCGACGTGATCCGATCGAACGAGGGCTCGACGTCGCTGTCGAGGATGCCGTAGCTGCGCAGCGCGCGCAGGCGGGCGTCTTCGTCCGGCGGGCGCGGAGGTGCCACGGGATCGATCTTATACGTCGACGGGAGGCTGCCAATCTCTCCGAGATGAGATCACGCGGCGATCACAGTGGCAGTGTGCCGCGTGCAGCGGCACCGGAATTAGCGCGCCGCGCCTCGCGCGGTGGGGCGCTGTACCACCTGCTCCACGCGCGGCGCAGCTGGCGGGCCGAGCCGAACCCGGCGCGCTCGGCGACGTGATCGATGTCGAGCTGGGTCTGGGCGAGCAGCTCGTGGGCGAGCGCGACGCGCAGGCGATTGCGATAATCGGGCAGGTTCATGCCGGTGTGGCCATGGAACAGCCGCGACAGGTTGCGCACGCTGGTGCCGGCGAGCTTGGCCAGCGCCGCGATCGGCCAGGCCTTGCGCGGCTGCGCGGCAATCGCGTCCTGGACCTTGTGGATCGCGGGGTGCAGATGATCGCGGCCCTCGAGCCACGGCGAGAGCTGCGGCTCGGCGCCGTCGCGGCGCAGGTAGACGACGAGGTAGCGCGCGACCGCGACGGCCACGGCCTGGCCGAGCAGCTGCGCGAGCACGTGCAGCATCAGATCGATCCCGGCGGTGATCCCGGCGCTGGTGAACCGCCGGCCGTCCTCGACGTAGAGCCGGTCGTCGAGCACCCGGGCGCGCGGCGCGATCCGGGCGAGCTCGGCGCAGCACAGGTGGTGGGTCGTGCAGGCGTGGCCGTCGAGCAGCCCGGCCCGGCCCGCGAGCAGCGCGCCCGAGCAGATCGTGATCAGCGTGTGGGACGGCCCGATCCGGCGCGCGAGCCAGTCGACGATCGCCTGCTCGTCGCGCTGATCGCGCGCGCCCGCGGCGTCGCCGCCGAGGGTCAGCGCGCCGACGCTGCCGCCGACCAGGACCATCGCGTCGTCGGGCAGCTGCGCCGGCAGCGGCGCGACGCCGTCGACCGCCAGGCCGATCGACGACATGACCCGGGCGCGCGGACCGACGTGCTGGACGTCGAGCTGGATCGCGTCCTGCTCGACGTTGGCGCGCCGCACCGCCTCGATCGGCCCGGCGACGTCGAGCATCATCAGGCGCGGCGGGATCACGACGTAGAGCGTGATCCGCCGCCGGGCGCGTGGATGCGACCTAGCCACGCCCCGTCAGCGCCTGGTCGACGTTGGCGATCCGCGCGAACCGGCCGTCGAGCACCAGCTCGGTCCGCGCGCGGATGTCGGCCGGCGACCACACCCGGCCGTGGCGGTCGGTCATCGGGAAGGTCAGGGTGGCCTCGGTCACGTAGTCGACGTGATACCCCAGATCCGAGGCGTGGCGCGTGGTGGTCTCGCAGCATTGCTCGGTGCGGATACCGGACACAATCAGCCGGCGGATCCCGTGCTGGACCAGCCAGACGTCGAGCCCGCTGCCGACCAGCGCGCTGTGGCTGCGCTTGTGAAACACCGCGTCGGGCCGGAGCGTCAGGCCCGCCATGGTCACGACGTGGCCCGAGCCCGGCGCGAACACGCCGTCGGCCTCGACGTGGAAGATCTGCACCACCGGGATCTGACGGGAGGCCGCGCCGTCGACGAGCTGCTGGAGCCGGGCGAGGAAGCCCGGGACCTCGCTGGCCTCCCAGTACGGCCGGTGGCGAAATGACTCCTGGACATCGACGACGATCAGCGCAGTATCGGACATGGTCCTAACCTAGGTTGGCATCACCGGCGGCGACAGGCACGGACCGGACCAAGATCGGACGGTTTCGGCCGTGCGGTACGATATGATGACGCGCGCGAGCCACTCCTCACCCGGATCCCCCATGTCTGATGTCCTCGCCACGATCGCTCAACGCCTGCGGTCGACCCCGCGCCACGTCGAAGGCGGCAACGACGCGCTGCATGACCTGGTGGTGGTCCCGGCGCTGCGCGAGGCGATCATCGGCAGCCTGCTGCGCCCGGGCGAGCGGCTGACCGAGGTCGCGCTCGCGAACCGGCTCGGGGTCAGCCGCACGCCGATCCGCGAGGCGTTCTCGCAGCTCGAGCGCGAGGGCCTGGTCACCGTGCTGCCGCGGGTCGGCGTGTTCGTCCGCGAGGTCACCGCGCGCGACGTCGAGGAGACGTACAC
>DASWOO010000488.1:0-3142 GCA_036404335.1 Kofleriaceae bacterium | reverse complement strand
CTCGGCGTGCTGCGCGCGCAGCTGCGCGAGATCGAGGCCGCCGGCGTAGCTCGCGGCGATCGAGTGGTCGGTGATCGTGATGCCGCGGAAGCCGAGCTCGGCGGCGGCGTGCGCCATCTCGGAGATCGTGGCCTTGCCGTCGCTGTACGTCGTGTGGCAGTGAAACGCGGTGGTCAGATCGTCGAGCGTGATCAGATCGCGGAAGTCATCGCCGCCGAGCGCGGCGGCCACCTCGTCGCTGCCGTCGCGCACCTCGGGCGGGATCCACGGCAGGCCGAGCGCGCGGTAGACCCGGGCCTCGTCGCTGGCGTCGAGCAGGCCGAGGTCCATGCCGCGGTCGCGAGCGCGCGCGAGCAGCTGGGCGAGGTGGTCCGGCGAGCCGGTCGCGGCGATCTGCGCCCAGCCGAACCGGTCGCGTGGCGCGACGTGCAGCTCGGCGCGCAGGCCGCCGGCGAGGAAGCCGATGACCGGCCCCGTGGGAGCCTCTGCGAGATCGACCGACGTCACCAGCGCGAACGCGCGCAGGCGCTCGATCACCGCGTCGCGGCTGGGCGACATCACGGCGTACGCCAGGTGATCGATCACCTCGCACGACCGCCGGACCGGGCCGCAGATCTCGACCGTCGTGATCGCCGGGTCGGCGCGCAGGTGGTGCGCCAGCGAGGTCGCTTGGTCCTCGGCGTCGAGCAGCAGCACGCGCGCGCCGAGCCGCCGGCGATCCTCGATCGCCTGCAGGATCTTCAGCTCGCTGACCTTGCCGAGCCCGGGCAGCTCGCGGATCGCGCCGGCCTGGCACATCGCGGCGACGGCGTCGAGGTTCGCCGGCGCGAGCGCCTGGTAGATCTTGCGCGCCTTGGGCACGCCGACCTTGGGCAGCTGGGCGAGCTCGATGACCACCGGTGGCCACTGCTCGCGCAGCCGCTCGAGCACCGCGACGGTGCCGCGCCGCGCCAGCTCGGCGACGACGCGCGCGATCGACGGGCCGATGCCCGGCAGCTCCTCGAGCCGGCCCTCGTCGATCAGGCGATGCAGGCCGTTGGTGGCCTCGATCGTCTTGGCGGCGCGGTCGTAGGCGAAGGCGCGGTGGCGGTCGCCGTCGAGCTCGTAATAGACGACGAGCTCGCGCAACAGGGCTGCGATCGTCGCCGGTTCCATCCTCTCGGTGTAGCGCCCCGGACCGCCCGGCGTCGAGGCCTGCGTGGCACTCGCGCCGCGGACAGCCGATCCCCCTGGTCGCGGCACGGCTAGCGCGGCGAAACGGGGACCTGGGGAGCCGGCACGTTGACCGGCGCGACGGGCTGCGGCCGCTGGGCGGTCGCTGCGGCGTTGCCCGTGCTGGTCGTGTTGCCGGTGCTGGTCGTGTTGCCGGTGTTAACTGTGGTGTTCCCAGGGCTGGTCGCGGTGTTGCCCGTGGCCGACGCCGTGGTGTTGCCGGAGCCCGGCCCGGTCGCCGCCGGCGAGCGCGGGACCTGGGTGGTGCCCGGGTTCGCCGCGGTGTTCGTCGCCTGGCCGTTACCGGTGCCCGGTCCGTTCGGGCCCGCGGTGCCGGTGCCGACCGGGGTGCCGGCGGTCGAGCCGGTCGAGGTCACGCCGGCGCCGTTGCTCGCCGTGCCCGGACCGACCACGCCGGGCGCGAACACGGTCGCGTTCGTCGTGTCGCTGGCGGGCATGCTGCTCTGCATCGCGCCCGAGCCGTTCGAGGTGCCATTCGAGGTACCCGAGGTCGTCGACGGCATGGTGTCCACGACGATCACCGGGTTCGGCACCGCGGTCATCTGGCCGCGGATCTTGGCGGAGACTTCCTTGGGCCCGCCCGGATCCGGCGGCGGCACGGTGGAGTCGCTCGGGCCGGGCGCGGTCGACTCGCCAAGCGTCGGACCGACGTGCTGTTGCTGCGCGGGCGCGGCGCACGCCGCGATGCCGCCGAGCAGGGCGGCGATCCAGCTGAATCGTGCGTGAGACATACGGAGAGCCGTTGCGAGTCGCGTGCCGCCGCTCGGACTGCGCGCTGGGCGCTCGCCGCGCGCGAGGTCGCAGCATCGACCGCCCGAGATCTTGGTATGCAACTCGCAACGCGCCCCGCCATGCCAGCGCGTTCCATCGACACAGCCACCCTCGCGTTCGGCCTGGTCTCGATCCCCGTGAAGATCTATTCGACCAGTGAGCCGTCGCACGAGGTCCACTTCCACCTGATCCATCAGGGCTGCGGTGAGCGCTTGCACCAGCAGTACGTGTGCCCGGCGCACGGTGCGGTGGAGCGCAGCGACATGGCCAAGGGCTACGAGCTGACCAAGGGCAACTTCGTCGAGCTATCCGTGGCCGAGCTCAAGGCGCTCGACGCCGTCGCCACCGACGAGATCGCGATCCAGGAGTTTGTACCCGCGGACGCGGTCGATCCGCTGTTCATCGAGCGCAGCTACTACCTCGGACCCGGCAAGGCGACCGACCGCGCGTACCAGCTGTTCCGCGACGCGCTGCTCGACGCCGAGCTCGTCGCGATCGCGGCCTACTCGGCGCGCGGCAAGCAGTACGTCGTGCTGCTGCGGCCGTACGAGACCGGGCTGGCGATGCATCAGCTGCGCTACCCCGACGAGATCAAGCCGTGGAGCCAGGTGCCCGCGGTCAAGCACGTGAAGTCGGCGCCGGCCGAGCTCGCGCTCGCGCGCCAGGTGATCGACGGCCTGCGCCACCAGACGTTCGACCCGTCGCAGTACAAGGACGAGGTCAAGGGCCGCGTCCGCGCCCTGGTCGCCAAGAAGGCCAAGGGCGGCGAGATCGAGGCGCCGGCCAGCGTCGAGCGCGCCCCGGTCACCGACCTGATGGCGGCGCTCAAGGCCTCGCTCGGCGCCGGCCCGGCCACGCTGAGCAAGCCCGCGCGCGGCCACAAGGCCGCCCGCGCCACCCGCAGCCCGGCCTCGCACACGCCCAGCCAGGTCCGCAAGGCGGGGCCCAAGCGCGCCTCGAAGCCCGCCCACGCCGCCAAGTCGCCCGGCCGCAAGGCTCGCGCGACGGCGCATCGCTAGGCCCGCTGCCGGGGCCGAGGCGTCGGAGCTAGCGGGGTTCCATGCGGCCGTCGAGCGGCACGCCGCCGTCGGGGATCGGCTGCATCGGCGGTGAGTAGCCGTCCGAGGTGGCGCCGGCG
>DASWOO010000487.1:0-3780 GCA_036404335.1 Kofleriaceae bacterium | reverse complement strand
GTGGTCTTCTGCGTGACCGTGAAGCTGACGACGTCGCCGACCTGGGCCGGCGGGGTCAGGGTCGCCGGGTCGACCGCGACGAAGATCGCCGCGCCGGTCCGGGTGCCCTGGACCGTGAAGCCCGGCGGATCGGTCGCCGCGCCGGTGATCGCGGGCTTGAGGTACGTCACCGTGGCGGTGACCGGCAGCGCGACCGTGGCGTCGTCGGTCGCGGCGATCACGTCCGCGATCCCGTCGGGGCCGGGCGGCTGGGGCTGGCCGTCGCTGTCGGGCGCGCCGGCGTCGGCCGGATCGCCGGCGTCGAGGCCGTCCCCGGGGTTGTGATCGGCACCGCCGTCGTGGTGGCAACCGACGAGCGCGAACGACATGACCAAAGCCAGGTGAGACAGGCGCATGCTCTCCCCGGTCTATACACGAAACCGAGGTCGAACCTGTAGAGTCATCTTTGGATGACCCAGCGAGTCGAGACCGACATCACGGTGCAGCGGTTGGCGTTCGTCAGCGACGAGGTCGGCGACCGGTTCGTGTTCCCGCGGGCGGAGACCAAGAATGTCGTAGGCGCGGCCGACACCGTCGGCTACGGCGCGGCCGACCTGGTGGTCGATCAGCTCGAGGGCCGGCTCGACACGCTGCGCTGGACCGCCGAGGCGGCGTCGATCGGCGGGGCATGGCTGCGCGATGATGAAGGCCGGTTCAACATCGCGGTCGACCGGCTGGAGATGCCGCGCGGCCTGCGCCTGGTCCGGGCCGACCGCGGGGTCGAGCTGGTCGCGCCGCACGTGACGCTGTCGGAGATGAAGCTGGCGATCAAGGGCCCGTTCGGCCGCAGCTCGGCGCCGGCGCCCGCGCCGTCCACTCCGACTCCGGCTCCGGCTCCGGCCCCGGCCCCGACTCCGGCCCCGGCCGGGCTGCGCCAGTCCCAGCTGCGGTTCCTCGACAGCCTGTCGGGCCGGCTCGCGGTGACGGTCAAGGTCGTGCTCGACCTGCCGGTGATCGGCAACCGCTCGCTCGACCAGGCGCTGAACATCCCGATCAAGGAAGGCAGCCTCGATTATCGCGCGCTCGAGGACAGCCTCGACTGGCTCGAGGGCGCGTTCCTCGACATCAAGCACGAGGCCAAGCGGCTGCTGCTGGTCTGGAAGGTCCCGATCTTCGGCTCGAGCCACGAGCTGATCTAGTGGCGGCTCGACCCCGACGCCGAGACCCTCGCCGCGTTCGGCCGGGTCCCGGTCCGGTCGTTCGCCGACTTCCGGATCCCGCCGTCGAAGAGCCGGCGCGACGACCGGCAGGTCCTGCAGTCGCTGTCGCTCGACGCCGTCGACATCGCGCTGTCGCTGCTCGCGCCGCGCTCGGTCGAGGCCGGCGGCGGCGTGATCATGTTCGGCGGTGACGACCAGCCCGGCATGGTCGACCTCAAGGTCACCGGCTCAATCAACGACCGCGGCCCGGGCACCCTGACCGGCGCGATCGGCAGCGTCGACACCACGATCAAGGACGTCCAGCTCGGCCCGGCCAAGCTGACCGCCGACCGCCTGCACTTCGACGGCGTCGACGAGCTCGAGGTCGTGTTCGACGGGTTCTCGCCGGTCGAGGTCAACGTGACCGTGCATCGGGTGACCGCGACCAACCTGTCGCTGCAGATCGCCAGCTCGTGACCATCATTGCCAGTTTTGGACTGGCGATCAACCGGCGGCGGTCAGCGGCCGGACCAGGCTGGTCATCCCGCTGGTGTTCTCGGGCGGGCCGCCGCCGAGCACCGCGCGCAGCTCGCGCGTGGACAGGTCGCGGACGGTGTCGCGGTGACAGGTCAGTTTATTAATACGAATCTGATTGCCAGCTTTATACCGCATCTCTCTGGGCAGAGCCGCAGAGCAAGCCACGGGCCGGGGCGCACACGCCCGCAAGTCCATGGATTAATGAGCTTGTCAATGTGGTTGTCGGCGGCCGCGGATTGTACCGGCGGTGTCTCGCGTGTTCCGGTCCGACGACGCCGCGCAGGTACCGAGGCGATACACGCGAAACGTGATCGAGATTGCCAATCCATGCCGTGCCCGATCTGTCGCGTACCGGACACGCGAGAATCGGCGGTGGCTCAGCCGCGCGGCCCGACCATGTCCTCGGGCCGGACCCAGCGGTCGAAGTCCTCGCCGGTGACGTAGCCCAGCTCGATCGCCGCGTCGCGCAGCAGCCGGCCCGTGGCGTGGGCATGCTTGGCGACTTTTGCCGCCTTGTCGTAGCCGATGTGCGGCGCGAGCGCGGTGACCAGCATCAGGCTGCCGCGCAGCTTGCGATCGATCTCGGCGCGGTCGGGCTCGAGGCCGCGCGCGCAGTGCTCGTCGAACGACGCGCACGCGTCGCCGATCAGCCGGATCGAGGTCAGCACGTTGTGCGCGATCAGCGGCTTGTAGACGTTGAGCTCGAAGTTGCCGCTCGCGGCGCCGATCGCGATCGCGACGTCGTTGCCCATGACCTGCGCGCACACCATGGTCAGCGCCTCGCACTGCGTCGGGTTGACCTTGCCGGGCATGATCGAGCTGCCGGGCTCGTTCTCGGGGATGATCAGCTCGCCCAGGCCGCTGCGCGGGCCGCTCGCCAGCCAGCGCACGTCGTTGGCGATCTTCATCAGCGCGGTCGCCAGCTGCTTGATCGCGCCGTGCAGCCCGACCAGCGCATCGTGGCCGGCGAGCGCGGCGAACTTGTTGGGCGCGGTGACGAACGGCTGGCCGGTCAGCTCGGCGAGCACGGCCGCGACCCGCACGGCGTACGCCGGGTGGGTGTTGAGCCCGGTGCCGACCGCGGTGCCGCCGAGCGCGAGCTGGTGGACCGCGGGCAGCGCCGCCGCGATCGCCGCGAGCCCGTAGTCGAGCTGGGCGACCCAGCCGCCGATCTCCTGGCCGACGGTGAGCGGCGTGGCGTCCTGCAGGTGGGTCCGGCCGATCTTGACGATGTGCGCGAACGCGTGGGCCTTGCCGGCCAGGGTCGTGCGCAGCCGGCCGACCTGCGGCAAGAGCTGGCTCGCGACGCTGTCGGCGGCGGCGACGTGCATCGCCGTCGGGAACACGTCGTTGGAGCTCTGCGACAGGTTGACGTCGTCGTTGGGGTGGATCGGCCGCTTGCTGCCGCGCTCGCCGCCGGCCAGCTCGATCGCGCGATTGGCGATCACCTCGTTGACGTTCATGTTGGTCTGCGTGCCGCTGCCGGTCTGCCAGACCACGAGCGGGAACTCGTCGTCGTGCTTGCCGTCGAGCACCTCGTCCGCGGCCGCGACGATCAGCTCGGCCTTGGCGCCGTCGAGCAGGCCGAGGTCGCGGTTGACCTGCGCCGACGCCTTCTTGATCGTCGCCAGCGCGTGGATCACCTCGTGCGGCATGCGCTCGCCGCCGATGCGAAAGTTCTCGAGCGAGCGCTGGGTCTGCGCGCCCCAGTAGCGCGCGGCGTCGACGGCGATCTCGCCCATGCTGTCGGTCTCGGTGCGGGTGGCCATGACGGTCTTTACCACCCGGGGTCGCCGGGCGGCGCTACCGCGGCGCGATCTCCAGCCGGGAGACCTCCTTGACCTCGGTCTCGCCCCACTTGCCGCTGGCGTCGGCCCAGCGGTACTTCAGCGTGCCGCGTCGGGTCGTGTGCAGGAGCGGCGTCCGGGTCGCGTCGCTCCACGCCGCCGCGTCGATCGCCTTCGTGCCGTCCTCGCCGGTCACCGCGGTCACCCGCGCGCTCGGCCCGACCAGCTGGTGCGCCAGCTCGCGCAGCGACCACACGTCGCGCGCCTCGCCGTCGGTG
>DASWOO010000486.1:0-3002 GCA_036404335.1 Kofleriaceae bacterium | reverse complement strand
CGCGAGCATGTTGGTCTGGAACGCGATCTGCTCGATCACGCCGATGATGTCGGCGACCTTGGTCGAGCTCTCGGTGATCGCCGACATCGCGGTGACCGCGGACTGCACGACCTGGCCGCCGCGCTCGGCGACGTCGCGCGCTCCGGCGGCGAGCTGGTTGGCCTCGTTGGCGTTGCCCGCGTTCTGCTTGACGGTCGCGGTCATCTCCTCGATGCCGGCGGCGGTCTCCTCGAGCGCGCTCGACTGCTCCTGGGTCCGGGTGTTGAGGCTGGAGTTGCCGCTCGCGATCTGGCCGGCCGCCGTGGTGATCGTGCCCGCGGCCTCGTGGATCTTGCCGACCATGTCGCGCAGCGTGCCCATGGTCTGGTTGATCGAGTCGCGGAGCTGGGCGTAGTCGCCCTCGTAGGCGCCGGTCATCTCGGCGGTCAGGTCGCCCTTGGCCAGCGAGCTGACGACGTCCATCGCGTCGCGCAGCGCGTGCTTCTGCGCGGTGATGTCGACCGCGAACTTCATCACGCGGTACGGCTTGCCCTGAGCGTCGAGCAACGGCACGTAGGTCGCCTGCAGCCAGATCTCGCGGCCGCCCTTGCCGAACCGCTGGAACTGGCCCGTGTGGCCGGCGCCGGTCGCGAACTTCTCCCAGAACCGGCTGTACTCGTCGCTGCGGACCTCCTGCGGGTCGACGAACATGCTGTGGTGCTTGCCGACGACCTCGTCGCGCCGGTAGCCGACCGCGTTGAGGAAGTTGTCGTTGGCGTCGGTGATCGTGCCGTTCATCTCGAAGTGGATGACGGCCTGGGTCCGGTTGATCGCCTTGACCTGGTTGGACTCGTCGAACGCCTTATCGTGCTCGCGGTCGGCGACGACCAGCTTGGGCGCGATCGTCCTGCGCGGCGCCGGTCTGGCGGACGTGGCGCGCTTGGTCTTCGAGCTGGTCAGGGCGGTGGTCTTGGGCTTCTTGATCATGGCAGAGGAGTCCTTGGAGCTCAGGCGGCAGCGTCGAGGTCGTGGAAGTTGGGGGTGGGGAACACGCGGTCGACGTCGAGGATCGTGATCATGCGTTGCTCGACCAGGGCGATGCCGCTGGCCATCGCCGCGCCGCTCGACTCGGCGAGCTCGGGCGGGGGCTTGACCGAGTCGCGGTCGACCGTGGTGACATCGGACATCGCGTCGACCACGAAGCCCATCGTGCGGTTGCGGCTGGCGTGCTCGACCCGAACGACGACGATCACGGTGGTCGGGCCGGGGGTCAGCGAGTCGATGCCGAGCCGCTCGCGCAGGTCGGCGATCGGCACGATGTTGCCGCGGATGTTGATCACGCCGCGGATGTACGGCGGCGTGCGGGGCAGGGGCATCGGCCGCGACCAGCCGCGGATCTCCTGGACCCGGAGGATGTCGACGCCGAATTCCTCGCCGGCGACGACGAAGGTCAGGAGCTGGCCCCCGGCGGACTGATGTTTGATTTCACTCATGGTCATTCGTGGTCCTGAGATCAGGCCGCCAGCTGGCGGCCGCCGCGACGGAAGCCGCGGGTCAGCGCGACGATGTCGATGATGAAGGCGACGTGGCCGTCGCCCAGGATGGTGGCGCCGGCCAGGCCATCGACCCGGCCGTAGTTGGTCTCGAGGCTCTTGATCACGATCTGCTGCTGGGCGAGCAACTCGTCGACGATCAGGCCGATCGGCGCGCCGTCGGCCTCGACGATCATCAGCAGCTGGCTGACCGGATCACGGTCGTAGCGCAGGCCGAACGCGACGCCGAGGTCGATGACCGGCACGATCTGATCGCGGACGCGATAGACCTCGGCCAGGCCGACCCGCTTGAGCCGGGTCGAGTCGAGCTCGACGGTCTCGATGATCGACAGCAGCGGCATGACGTAGGCCTGGTCGGCCACCCGGATCAGCTGGCCGTCGATGATCGCCAGGGTCAGCGGCACGCGCAGCGTGGTCCGCGTGCCCAGGCCCGGGGTCGACTCGATGTGGACGTCGCCGCCGACCTCCTTCAGGTGGCGCCAGACCACGTCCATGCCGACGCCGCGGCCCGAGACGTCGGACACGGTCTGCGCCGTCGAGAACCCGGGCTGGAACACGAGATTTGCGATCTCGTCGTCGCGCAGCTGGGCGTCGGCGGTGATCAGGCCGCGCTGCCGGGCGACCGACAGGATGCGGGGCAGGTCGAGGCCGCGGCCGTCGTCGGACACCTCGATGACGATCGCCGAGCCGCGGTGCTCGGCGTGGATCTGGACGGTGCCGTGCGCCGGCTTGCCGGCGGCGAGCCGCTCGTCGGGGGTCTCCAGGCCGTGGTCGATGCTGTTGCGGACGATGTGGACCAGCGGATCGCCGAGCTTCTCGAGCACGGTCTTGTCGAGCTCGGTGGCCTGGCCGGTGGTCTCGAGCTCGACGCGCTTGCCCAGCTTGTGGCCGAGGTCGTGGACCAGGCGGGGCAGCCGGGCGAACACGATGCTGACCGGCATGCTGCGCAGGCGGACGACGCTCTCCTGCATCGCGCGGGTGTTGCGGGCGAGCAGCAGCAGCCCCTCGCGGATCTGCGCGGCGCGCTCGGCGCCGATCGGGCCGTCGGTGTCGAGCTCGCCCAGCATCGACTGGGTGATCACGAGCTCGCCGACCATGTTCATCAGCAGATCGATCTTGTCGATGCCGACCCGGACCGACTGCATGTTGTTCTGCGACGACGAGTCATCGCTGGCGCGCGGCGCGGCGGCGGCCGGGGCGCGGGGCGCGGGGGCGGCGATCGGCGCGATCGCGACGGCCTCCCGGGCGATCGCGAGCGTGCACTCGCCGTCGACCCAGGCGAAGGCCTCCTCGAGCAGCGCGCGGTCGATCGCGCCGGGCATGCGCAGCTTCCACGCGACGAACAGCTCGGTCGGATCGAGCAGCGCGAGCGCGGGCAGCCGGCTGGTGTCGGCGGTGACGGTGGCGCCGAGGTCGACCAGCTCGCGGACGATGCGCAGCGGGTCGTTGCCGGTCTGCATCAGCGTCGGG
>DASWOO010000485.1:0-1513 GCA_036404335.1 Kofleriaceae bacterium | reverse complement strand
TCCACGAGGCGAGCCTGGTCGTCGAGCTGCTCGGCGTGGTCGCGCAGGTCGGCCACGTGACCGGCGCGCGGATCGGCCTGTGCCCGCCGCCCTCGCCCGCGGCGATCCAGGTCGTGATCCACCTCGTCGAGCCGTGGCGATCGCGGCCGATGAGCTTCGCGTTCCTGGTCGCGGCGCTGCGCAAGCTCCACGTGTGGGACGAGGTCGCGTCGGTCAAGTCGAACGTCCACGGCAAGACGCTCGCCGGCACGCAGGCGCAGGTCGCCGCGCAGGCCCGGGAGACCGGCGCGCTCGCCGACGTCGGCGACCTCGACACCGACAGCCTGAACGCGCTGCTGCACGAGGCCCTGCCCGGGACCCAGGGCGCCCGGCCGGGCGGCCAGCTGATCGACGATCGCATCGCGCAGCGGCTGCTCGAGCGCCTGGCCGCGGCGGCACCGACCGCGCGCGGCCCGCTCGTCCAGCAGATCGCGCGCGCCGGCAAGCTCGGCCGGGTGTGCGACCATCTGCCGAGGCAGACCGTGCAGTCGCTCCACGACGCGATCGCGCCGTTCGACGCGCCGGCCGCGGCGATGCTCGTGCCGTTCTTCGCCGGCAAGCCGACCGGCGGCCGGTCGATGCACAAGATCTACGAAGACCGGATCATGGAGGACCTGCGCGGTGGCCACAACGTGCGCGGCTACCTGTGGACGTTGCTCGACACCGCGCACAACGCGCTGAGCATGGGCTTCGAGCACGAGTACTCGGAGGCCTACGATGCCCACGAGGCCGGCCAGACCACCGACCAGGCGTTCCACGGCGCCGGCGGCAAGGCGCTCGGCAAGGCCGGCGCGATCGGCGCGGTGTCCGCGGCCACGGCCGGCGCGGCCGGCGCGCTCGGCGAAGGCGTCGCCGCGGGCCTCGGCGCCAGCCGCTCGGCGGCGTCGCTGATCGGCGCCGGGGTCGGCGGGTTCGGTGCGGGCGTCGGCGGCCACCTCGCCGGCGACGCGTTCGACCAGACGTTCCACGGCAAGCAAGGCTTCGACTCGCTCGGCTCGTACCTCAAGTCCGGCGCCGAGGGCGGCCTGATGGGCACGATCCTCGGCGGCCTCAGCGTCGGCGCCGGCAAGTACCTCGGCAAGGGCGGCGGCGCGCGCCCGATCGACCAGCTCGCCGCGCGCTACCCGCAGAACGCCGGCGTCCTCGAGCGCCTCCGCATGGCCGGCTTCGGCGCCGGCGCCCGGACCCGCGCCACCGCCACCCAGCTCCAGATCACCGCCGCCGAGCTCGCCGACATGATCGCCTCGGGCCTGGTCTCACCCCAGCCCGCCTGGGCCACCGAGCTCGCCCGCCTGCCGCCCGGCGGCAAGCTCGAGATCTCCGCCCGCCCGCAGCCCCTGCAGATGGCCGCGCACGACCCGCCCGGCGCCAACCCCAGCGCGCGCGCCGAGCCCAAGCTCCACATCGACGAGATCAAACCCGCCGACGCCAGGCCCGCCAAGCCCGACAAGCCCGGCGCAGCCGAGCCCCGCGC
>DASWOO010000484.1:0-5235 GCA_036404335.1 Kofleriaceae bacterium | reverse complement strand
GTGACCTCCGCCGTCACCGCCGGGTCCTGCGGGTCGAGCAGCATCCAGCGCAGCCGGTGCAGATCGTGCGCCCGGGTCAGGAACGACCGGGTGTGCAAATGCAGCGGGCTGGCCTGACGCCACCACGCGTCGTGCGGGTCGCGCACCCAGTCCTCCTCGGGCTCCTGCATCCGGTGGCGCAGCTCGGTCGCCGCCTGATCGACCACGTCGCGCAGCCGCGCCAGGTTCTCGATCCGCCAGTCCGCCGAGGTCAGCACGCGCTGCATCCAGCCGAGCGCGAGCTTGGTCTCCGCCGGATCGTTGCCGGCGCCGGCGACCACCAGCTCGACGCGATCGGCGCGCGGGCTGGTCTGGTAGTACACGCTGAGCTCGAGGATCTCCTTGCGCAGCCGATCCTGCACGTCGGCGCTGGCGATCACCTCGCCGCCCGCCGCGATCCCGACCTTGCTCATCAGCTCGGGCAACAGCGCCAGGTACATCAGGTCGGCCTCGGGCACCGCGTCGACCGAGAACGCCAGCGACACCCGCGCGCTCTGCATCGAGCCGATCGACGCGTGCAGCGCCGGCACGCCCGCCACCGGCTCGGTCGTGTACCGGAGCTCGTCGTCGAGGGTCAGCGGCGCCGAGTCGACCAGCGGCGGCAGCGCCGTCGCCCGCGACGCGGCCTCGATCGCCTGGCCAGCGCGCGCGTCGTCGGCCTGGTAGCGCGCCAGGGTCGCCGGCTTGCTCGGCGTGCGGTACACCCCGGCGAGCCGCGCCAGCTCGGCCTCGCTGCGCGCGCCGCGGTCGGCGTCGATCTGCGTGCGCAGCGCCGGGCTCGGCCGGGCGCCCGCGCCGTACGGCACCTCGAGCAGGCCCCACGCGGCGAGCCGGGTCCGCCACGGATTGCCCGGCGCGGCGAGCAGCCGGTCGATCGCCGCGAGCTCGGGGCGCAGGGTCAGCGACTTGTGAAACCCGGGCGCGAGGTTCGCCAGCCGCAGTCGGTACGGCCACCACGCCTCGGTGCCGCGCAGGCCGAAGCCCGGCGGCGAATCGAGGAACTTGGCGAGCTTGCGGCGCAGATCGGTGACCCGCGACGCGACGTTATGGTCGAACGCGACGAGCTCCGGGTCACCGTCGGGCAGCTGGGCCAGCCGGCGGAGCTTGGCCATGACCACCGCGCGCAGCTTCTCGATCATCGCCGGCGTGACCTTGTCGGCCGCCACGCCGTTGACGAACAGGATCACCGGCTCGCCGAGATCGGCGGTCGCCATGCCCTGGACCTCGCTCGCGCCGAGGTCGAGCTCGCGGGTCTTGCTATCGATCAGCGCCTTGTACAGCACCGTGCTGTCGTCGCCGGCGAACGCGCTCATGAACAGATCGAGCAGCGTGCGCTCGGTCAGCTCGAGGTCGCGCGTCGCCGGCCACTCGAGCGCCATCGGGCTGGGGCTCGTGGTGTCGCCGTACGGATAGTCGACCAGCTCGATCGCGCCCGGCCGGGCGCCCGCGGGCCGCGGCAGGTCGTGCTCGGTGACGACCACGCCCTTGCGGCCGGCCTCCTTGTCGAGCAGCGCCCCGGCGTGATCGAGCACGCCGGCGAGCGCCATCGACGACGGGAACGCCGCGATGATCCCCATGTTGGCGAGGTGATAGGTCGCGTCGTGGAACGCGCGGATGTCGGCCGGCGTCATCGTCCGGATCGCCTCGGGATAGCCGCCCGACTCGAACGACAGCGGGTGCCGCGCACCGTACGCGAGCTGGTTCAGCCGGCGGTACAGCACCGTGTCCGAGCCCTCGTAGGCCCGGACCATCTCGTTGTAGACGGTGCCCTTTTCCTCGAGGTGCAGCGCGCCGTTGTCGGCGCGGTCGACGCCGAAGTTGCGGACCTCGCGCCGGATCTCCTCGTCGGTGTAGTCCGGGTTCAGCATCGCGTCGAGCTGGTTCTCGAACACCGGCCAGAACACCTCGTGCCCCGCCACCGTGTGGAAGTGGTAGCAGGTCATGTACTGCTGCGTGAACGCCGACGACTGCGCGAGCGCCATCGATTCGAAGCTGCCGAGCGTGCGGCCGCGGTTGCCCTTGCCGAGCAGCAGGTGCTCCTGCGTGTGCGGCTCGCCCTTGTCCGACGTCGGATACGTCGTGACCCAGAGCATTCCCTGCGGAGCCGACTCGATGCGCAGGTAGTCCATCGTGAACCCGGTCGTGGCGTGCACGAAGCGTGCCCCGATCGGATGGTCGGTGCCGTCGAGGTAGACGGCCTTCGTGAGGAAGCCATGGACTTGCTGACCCTCGCGCAGCGCCTCGAGCCGGAGCTCGCTATGGACGTCGCCGCGGGCGTCGACAGGGGCGTTGCCCGTCGCACTGGACGTCGCCGTCGCGGTCGCGGTCGGCGCGCTGGGCTTGCTCGACGGCGCGCTGCACGCGACGACGACGACGAGACTGGCCACCAGCCAGGCGCGCGGCTTCATGGCGCGGACTGTACTCGATCACGACGACACCCAATCCGGGTTTATCCCGCGACACCCGGCCGTCGCACCCTCGACGCAGCACCGAGCTGTCAGCGTCGGCGACAGCTCACGCCGACATCGCATGAAACACCGACACACCGTACGGGATTCGGTGGCTTGACTGTCCGGCCACGTCGATGATCGCTTGACCGACGGCGACGCGTTAGCATCGCGGGGTGCACGTCCTCGTGATCGGCAGTGGCATCTTCGGCGTCACCGCGGCGCTCGAGCTTCGCGCGCGCGGCTGTCAGGTCACGCTCACCGACCCTGGCCCGATCCCGCACCCGCTCGCCGAGTCGACCGACATCAGCAAGATCGTGCGCTGCGACTACGGCGGCGACGAGGACTACACCGTGCTCGGCGAGCGCAGTCTCGACGGCTGGCGCCGGTGGAATTCGACGTGGCGCACGCCGCGGTTCCACGAGACCGGCGTGACCTTCCTGACCCGCGCGCCGATGGTGCCCGGCGGGTTCGAGCACGCCAGCCTCGAGCTGCTCGCGCGCCGCGGCCACCGCATCGAGCGGCTCGACGCCGCCGCGATCGCCGCGCGGTTCCCGGCCTACGCGCCCGGCGCGTTCGTCGACGGCTACTTCCATCACGACGGCGGCTGGGTCGAGTCCGGCGCGACCGTCGCCCAGCTCGCGGTGCTCGCCGAGCTCGCCGGCGTCGAGGTCCGGCCCGGCTGCGCGATCGAGCGCATCGTCGACGACGGCGCGCTCGCCGGCGACGAGCACCTGGCGGCCGACGCGATCATCGTGTGCGCCGGCGCGTGGACCCCGCGGCTCGTCCCCGAGCTCACGCCCGCGCTGCGCGCGACCGGCCAGCCGATCTTCTACCTGAAGCCCGCCGACCCCGCCCTGTTCGAGGCGCGCCGGTTCCCGGTGTTCGGCGCCGACATCTCGCGCACCGGTTACTACGGCTTCCCGCTGCAGCGCGACGCCGAGCACGGCGGCATCGTCAAGATTGCCAATCACGGCGCCGGCCTGCGGATGGCGCCGACCGATCCGCGGCTCGTGATCGACGCGCAGGAGGCCCAGCTGCGCGCGTTCCTGCGCGAGGCGTTCCCGGCGCTCGCCGACGCGCCGATCGTCTACCGCCGGCTGTGCGTGTACGGCGACAGCCACGACGGCCAGTTCTGGATCGCGCGCCACCCGACCCGCCCGAACCTCACCGTCGCCGCCGGCGGCTCGGGCCACGCGTTCAAGTTCGCGCCCGTGCTCGGCGAGCTGATCGCTGACGCCGCGCTCGGCCGCACCAACCGGTTCTCCGCCAAGTTCGCGTGGCGGCCCCACGCGGCCGATCACCGCGGCGATGCCGCGCGTGCCTGACCGCGCGCCAACGCACACGCTAAAATTCACCGCCCCGTCCGTCGCCTCGTTCGCGCCCGGCGCTACGCTGAACCCATGCAACGACGCGACTTCCTCAAGACCGGCGTGGCAGCGAGCGTTGGCGCGAGCATCGGCTCATCGATCGCCGGCGCCGCTCCCGGCGCACCCGCCGCGGCCGGCGCGGCCCCGACCAACCCCGACGGCACCACCGTCTCGCTCGACCCGCAGACGCTCCTGCGCGTGACCGACGCCGGCGAGCGCCGCGGCGACATGATCTACCGGACGCTGGGCCGCACCGGGCAGAAGCTGTCGCTGATCGGCATGGGCGGCGCGCACCTCAGCCGCAAGCCGCTCGACGAGAAGGCCGCGGGCAAGCTGATCCACGCCGCGGTCGATCGCGGCATCAACTTCCTCGACAACTGCTGGGACTACGGCAAGGGCAACAGCGAGATGTGGATGGGCACCGCGCTCGCCCAGGCCGGCTATCGCAAGAAGGTCTTCCTGATGACCAAGCTCGACGGCCGCACCAAGGAAGCGGCCAAGTCGCAGCTCGAGGAATCGCTGACCCGGCTCAAGACCGACCACATCGATCTCGTCCAGTTCCACGAGATCCTGCGGTTCGACGACCCCGATCGGATCTTCACCGAGGGCGGCGCGCTCGAGGCGCTCAAGGACGCGCAGAAGGCCGGCAAGGTCCGGTTCATCGGCTTCACCGGCCACAAGGATCCGCGCGTCCACCTCTACATGCTCGAGACCGCCAAGCGCCACGGCTTCCAGTTCGACACCGTGCAGATGCCGCTCAACGTCATGGACGCCCACTTCCGCAGCTTCTCGCACCTCGTCGTGCCCGAGCTCGCCGCGGCGAAGACCGGCATCCTCGGCATGAAGACGATGGGCGACGGCGTGTTCCTCAAGTCGGGCGCGCCGGTCACCGCGATCGAGTGCCTGCACTACGCCATGAACCTGCCGACCTCGGTCGTGATCACCGGCATCGATAGCGACAAGATCCTCGACCAGGCGTTCGAGGCCGCCAAGACCTTCAAGCCGATGACCGGCGATCAGGTCGCGGCCCTCGTCGCCAAGACCAAGCCGTTCGCTGCCGAGGGCAAGTACGAGTTCTTCAAGACCTCGGCCCACTTCGACTCCACCGCCCGCCACGCCGACTGGCTCGGCGAGGAATCGCCGCTCATCCAGAAGCTGGCCCCGCCCTCCGGCGCCTGACCCCACATCCCCCGCCCGGCGAGGTTGACCTGCCCCGCCCGCCGTTCCATATTCACCCCCTGTTCTTTGACATGGGGGCGTAACGGTTTCGACGGGGATGTTGACGTTCGAGTCGCGCGTCGTGGCGCCCCAGGCCACGTAAAAAGGGGCAAACCATGCAACTGCGAACGATAACAGCGCAATTGCACTCGCTGCCTAAC
>DASWOO010000483.1:0-5378 GCA_036404335.1 Kofleriaceae bacterium | reverse complement strand
AGTGGCTGCTCGCCGCACGGGTTGGTGGCCTCGATCGGACCCAGGTCTGGCGTCGGATGGACGGCGTTGATCCGGTCGATGAACACCATGCCCGGATCGCCGCACGCCCACGCCGTGTTGGCGATCGCGTCGAGCACGCGGCGGGCGTCGAGCCGGCCGGTGACCTGGCCGGTGCGTGGGTTGATCAGCGGGTACGCGCTGCCATCGGCGACCGCGGCCATGAACGCGTCGGTCACCGCGACCGAAAGGTTGAAGTTGCGCATCCGCGCCGGGTCGAGCTTGGCCGCGATGAACGCCAGGATGTCGGGGTGGTCGACCCGCAGCATGCCCATGTTGGCGCCGCGCCGGGTCCCGCCCTGCTTGATCGCCTCGGTCGCCACGTCGAACACCTGCATCAGCGACACGGGGCCCGCGGCGATGCCGCCGGTCGACGCGACCAGATCGCCGGCCGGCCGCAGCCGCGAGAACGAGAACCCGGTGCCGCCGCCGGTCTTCTGGATCTCGGCCGCCCAGCCGACGGCCTCGAACACGCCGGCCGTCGAGTCCTCGACCGGCACGACGAAGCACGCCGCGAGCTGGCCCAGCGGCCGCCCGGCGTTCATCAGGGTGGGCGAGTTGGGCAGGAACTCGAGCGTCAGCATCATGCGCTCGAACCGGGCGCGCGCCTCGGCGACCTCGGCGTCGCTGTAGCCCATCCCGCGCTCGGCGTCGCTGACCGTCCGGGCAACGCGCTCGAACAGCTGATCCGGAGTCTCGACCACGACGCCGTGGTCACGTATCAGGTAGCGCGCCCGCAGCACCGCGAGGGCGTTGTCGGTGAGCGTCGCCAGCATATCGCCACCGTACGACCGGCTGTCCGGGTGCGCAACCGACCGGGACGGCGGGTCCTGGTCGGGCTCGGCGTCGTGCTCGCCGCGCTGATCGCGCTCGCGAGCCGCGCGCACGCCGCCTCCCCCGGCGAGCCGGACGCCGGGCTGGCCGACGACGCGCTCGCGATCCGCTACGCCAACGCCCTGACCGGCGTCGACGATCGAGACGCCGCCGACCTCGAGGAAGACGCTGGCGAAGAGCTCGACGACCTCGACCTCGAGCACGACGAGCGGGTCGACGACGATGACGACGATCTCGAGGACGGCGAGCACGCCGACGCCACGAGCGCCGGCGCCACGGGCGCCGAGCTCGGCAGCCTCACCAGTCTCGACGAGCTCGGGCTGCCGCGCGAACGGCTCGCGGGCAGCGAGGACACCCGCGAGGCCGGGCTGTGGCGCCGGCTGTCGGTCTGGGGCCGGCTCGACGTCGCCGTGTCGCTCAAGCAAGCGACGACCGCGCCGCTGCACACGCCGGTGTACCGCAGCGAGGAGCTGTGGCTGATCGCGACCTGGAGGAACTGACCATGATCAAGCTCATCCCGATCATCCTGCTGGCCGCCCTGGTCGCGCCGCCGGCCCGCGCCGAGCCCGCGCCCGACCCGGACCGCTGGTCGGCGCAGACCAACGACGGCGACGCGCTCGCCGCCCGCGCCGCCCGCGCCGACGCCGCGCGCGACCTGCCGCCGGGCACGCCGTCGATCAAGGATACCCTGGCCGCCGCGTACGCCACCGCCGGCCTCGCCCGCGACCGCAGCAGCGGCTGGATCCGCCGCGCCCGGCTGTCCGGCCTGGTGCCGTGGCTGACCGTGCGGACCACGCGCGACACTAGCTGGCAGGACGACCAGTCCGAGGTCGGCCACGGCACGACGCTCGAGCTGCGCGCGACCTGGCGGCTCGACCGCCTGCTGTTCGATGGCCGCGAGCTCCAGGTCGCCTCCGTCGAGGCCGGCCGCCACCGCGAGCGCCGCCGGCTGGCGAGCCGGGTGATCCGCGCGTACTTCGCCTGGCGGCGGGCCGCGGCCGGCGGCAACGACGAGCGGTCGGCGACGCGGCTGGCCGAGGCCACCGCCGAGTTAGACGCCCTCACGGACAGCTGGTTCTCCGACGAGCTGTCCGGACATCACCACGGATAACGAGAAACCCCAGAACTTGCGCTCGCCGCGGCCGACCTCCAAGCTGGACGCACGTGAGCCACGTCGACCGCGAGCACCCCAGATACGCGCACGCCGCGATGATCACGCTGCACACGCCCGGCCTCGAGATCTCGGGGACGACCAGCAACCTGTCGCGCGGCGGGCTGAGCGCGACCCTGTCCGAGCAGATCGCGGTCGGCACCCTGATCGACGTCGACATCCAGCTGGTGTTCTCCGACGAGGCCCAGTCCGAGCCGCTGCGGATCCCGGCGCGCATCGTATGGTGCACCTCGGTCGACGAGGGCCACCAGGTCGGCGCCAGCTTCCTGCCGCTCGACGCCGAGCGCGCCGAGTACCTGACGATGTTCCTGCGCTACCTCGACGGCGACGAGGAGGACGACGAGCCCAAGGTCCGCCCGTCGATCGATGATCGATTCGACTAGGTCGCCGGCGGCGACTTGGCCTGGGCCTGCATCCGCGCCTTCTGGATGTCCTGCATCATGCCGAGCACGAGGCGCGGGTCGGTGAACACGTTGAGCTTGGGCGCCAGCGCCTTGGCGTAGCGGTCGAAGTACAGGAGCTGCTTGGTGATCAGGATGAACTCGTTGGGCATCCGCATCCGGTGGCGCGTCGCGGTGCGCTGGATCCCGGGCAGGAGCTCGGCGTAGTTGACCTCGGCGAACGACAGGGTCAGCAGCGGCCGGTAGGTCTCGGCCAGATCGGCGACGAACGCGTCCATGTCGAGGTTATCGGGCTTGCCCGACATCTCGATGATGATCTCGGCGAGCCGCCGGTAGTTGCCCGACGCGAACGCGATCATGTAGTCGGTGACCAGGTAGCGCGCGTGGTCGTCGAACCGGCCGACGATGCCGAAGTCGAGGAACCCGATCGTGTTGTCGTCGAGCAGCATCAGGTTGCCGGCGTGGACGTCACCATGGAAGAACCCGTAGAACACGACGCACTGGAACCACGCGCGCAGGCCGGCGACCAGCTTGTCCTCGCCGTTGATCCCGCGCGCCTTGATCTCCTCGAACCGGTCGACGCGCAGGCCGTTGAACCGCTCCATGACCAGGATCTTGCGCGTGGTGTACTCGTGGTGCGGGACCGGCGCGTGGATGTCCTTGTGGCCCAGCTCGCGCATGATCTCGTTGAACTTGTCGAGGTTGGCGGCCTCGCGGCGGAAGTCGAGCTCCTCGCTGAGCGTCTTGGTGAAGTCGTCGACCACGCCGACCGGGTTGGCGAGCTCGACGTTCTTGCGGAACCGCGCGGCCACGGCGGCGAGCGTGCGCATCAGCTTCATGTCCGCCATGCAGCGCGGGACGATGCCCGGGCGCTGGACCTTGATCACGACCGGCGTGCCGTCGCGCAGCTTGGCGGTGTGGACCTGGGCGATCGACGCCGACGCCAGCTGGCGCGGCTCGATGTCGACCAGGTGCGCGGCCTTCTCGCTGCCCAGCTCCTCGTCGAGCGCGCGCTTGACCGCGTCGTACGGGAACGGCTTGACCCGGTCGAGGACCTTCTGGAACTCCTTGACGTACGCGTCGGGGAACATGCCCGCCGACGACGCGATGATCTGGCCGAACTTGATGAACGTCGGCCCCATGTCCTCGCACCACATGCGGAACAGCATCGGCCGGGTCAGCGGCTGGTACCGGTCGCCGCGGCCGGTGAGGGCGAGCCACAGCCGGCGCACGCCGATCAGGTCGCAGACCCACCACCAGAAGTACTTGGCCGTGTAGATCGACAGCGCCCACACCCGACGCGGCACCGGCAGCGCGACCGACAGCAGGAACAGGAGCCCCAGAACAGCCAAGAGCGAGTACCAGAACATGAGCGGTTGCAAGCTTAGCACCAAGCTCGCGCGGCCGTTGCCCGTATACTGCCCGGCGTGCTGACGACCGTGACCGCCGGCCCCCTGACCGTCCGCGGAATCTCCGTCGGCGGGGTCTACACCTCGCTCGCGGTGCCCGAGCTGAGGCTGATCCTCGACGCCGGCAGCTCGCCGCGCTCGGCCTGCGCGATCAACACGATCCTCCTGTCCCACGGCCACGCCGACCACGTCGGCGCGCTGCCGGCGATGCTCGGGATCCGCGCGCTGTCGGGCAAGACCAAGCCGCCGCGCGTGCTGATGCCGGCCGAGATCGTCGACGATCTGACGACCGCGCTCGCCGCGCTGTCGCGGCTGCAGCGGTTCCCGCTCGCGATCGAGCCGGTCGGGATGAACCCGGGTGACGAGGTCCAGCTCCGCCCCGACCTGCGGGTCCGCGCGGTCCGCACGTTCCATCCGGTGCCGTCGCTGGCCTACCTGGTCACGCGCCGGGTGTCGAAGCTCCGGCCCGCGTACGCCCACCTGCCCGGCCCCGAGATCGGCGCGCGCCGCCGCGCCGGCGAGGACATCCTCGAGGTCGAGGACCGGGTCGAGCTGGGCTACGCGACCGACACGCTGATCAACGCGCTCGACAAGGCGCCCGAGCTGTACGCCGCGCGGACCCTGATCATGGAGTGCACGTTCCTCGACGACCGCAAGTCGCTCGAGGCTGCGCGCGCCGGCTGCCACGTCCACCTCGACGAGATCATCGAGCGCGCCGACCGGTTCACCTGCGAGCACCTGGTGCTCATGCACTTCTCGCAGACCTACCGGCCCGACGAGGTCGCCGGCATCCTCGAGGCCCGGCTGCCGCCGCGGCTGTTCAAGCGGGTCGTGCCGTTCGTGCCGAACAAGTCGTACTGGCCGGGCTGATCCGCACGGATCAGATCGTCGCGATCAGCAGCACGATCAGCTCGCCGATCGCCGCGACCGCGCCGACGACCGGCGCCGACAGCCCGCCGTCGCGCCGCTGGGCCTCGATGCCCAGGCCGAACGCCGCCAGGGCCGCGAGCGCCAGCGCCAGGATCCCCGCCTTGCCGAGCGCCAGCACCGCGACCACCGCGACCGCGCCGGTGATCACCGCCGCCAGCCACATCGGCGCCGGCGCCGCGACCAGCGACCGCCGCGCCGCGATCGCCACCACCGGCGCGCCCGGCTCCGCCGCGATCGCCACCACCGGCGCGCCTGGCTCCGCCGGCACGCTCACCGGGCCGGGCGCAGCCGCGACCGGCTCGCCCAGCGCCTGCAGCAACATCGCGGCCCACCGGCCGATCACCGCCGTCGCCACGAGCACCGCCAGCCAGCGCGACGGCGGCAGCGCCGCGATCGCCGCCGCCCGCACCAGGCTCGCGAACACGAGCACCAGCAGCGCGATCACCCCCGGCCCGCGCGCCTGCCCGTCCCAGCGATCGACCCGCTCGGCCAGCCCGCGCTCGACCAGCGCCGCCGACCCGGCGGACAGCGCCGCCAGCCCGACCAGCGCCGCGATCAGCGCCGGGATTCCGGCCG
>DASWOO010000482.1:0-2711 GCA_036404335.1 Kofleriaceae bacterium | reverse complement strand
CCGCCGGCGACCTCGACGCCGCCCGCTGGCACCTCCACGCCGCCCTCACCATCGACCCGACCTCGCCCGCCGCCCTCCAGCTCGCTCACCGCCTCGGCCTGCGCCGCTGAGCGTCACTTGTATTCCGGCTCGGCGGCCGCGGGGTGGGTGCGGCCGTAGTCGCGGGCGCAGCGGGTGTTGACGGCGGTCGCGGCGAGCGCGTCGGGGTGCAGCGCGTCGGGGTGCAGCGCGTGGGGCGTGACACCGTGCCAGAGGCGGCCGGTGATGACCAGCTCGGCCTGGTCGGTGACCAGGTCGGGGCGCGGGCCGGCGGCGAGGACCGGAAGGATCTGGCCGCCGCGCTGCAGGAGCAGGGTGTAGCCGCCGTCGCGCGGCAGGGGGCGGATCGAGCCGGCCAGGACCCAGCCGTGGACCTTCAGCTCGCGGCCCTGCCAGCGAGCCGGGTCGCGGACGAGCTCGTCGACCATCAGGTAGCTGGGCTCGGGCGGCACCGCCGCGTACCACAGCACGCCGAGCAGCGTGGCGTGCGCGACCGTGGTGAACATCACCTTGACGACGAGCGCGCGCGGCATGGCCGATCCAACCGGCGCGCCGGGTGGCGAATTCCAGGCTACGGCTTGCGGCCCTGGCCGTAGGCCTGGAACCGGGCGCGGACCTCGTCGAGCTGGGCGTGATCGAGGATGTGCGGGGTGCCGAGCTGGGCGGCGTGCCAGTACTGCGCGGCGAGGTTCTCGACCTCGGCGGCGATGCGCAGCGCCTGGGCGAGCGAGCTGCCGAGCGCGACCATGCCGTGGTTGGCGAGCAGGCAGGCGTGGCCGGTGCCGAGCGCGGCGACGACGTTGCGGGCGAGCGCGGCGCTGCCGAACGTCGCGTACTCGGCGCACGGGATGTCGTCGCCGCCGGCGAGCACGACCATGTAGTGCACCGCGGGGATCGGCCGGCGCAGGGTCGAGACCGTGGTGCAGAACAGCGAGTGGGTGTGGACGATCGCCTCGACGTCGGGCCGCGCGGCGAGGATCTCGCGGTGCAGCTGCCACTCGCTCGTCGGCGTGCGCTGGCCGGGGTGCGCGGCACCGGAGGCGTCGAGCGCGACCGCGTCGTTGGCCGTCAGCTCGGCGTAGGCCATGCCCGACGGCGTGACGAGCAGGCCGTCCGGCGCGCGGACGCTGACGTTGCCCGACATGCCGGGCGACAGGCCGAGCTCGCTCATCCGCCGCGCCGTGGCGATGAGCTCGTCGCGCAGCGAGCTCATGCCCGCTCCGGCCCGTGCTCAGGACCGTGCTCCGGCCCGTGCTCCGGCCCGTGTTCCGGAAAGACGCGTGCGAGGCCGGCGCGCGTCGCCGGCGCGGTGCCGCGCTCGGTGATGAGCCCGGTGACCAGCCGGTGCGGGGTGACGTCGAACGCGGCGTTGGCCACCGGGCTGGCCGGGTCGACGACCTCGACGCGCGCGGGCGCGCCGTCGGCGCCGCGGCCGCGGATGTAGCGGACCTCGTCGCCGTGGCGCTCCTCGATCGGGATCTCGCCGGGCGCGTCGATCGACCAGTCGATCGACGGCGACGGCACCGCGGCGTAGAACGGCACGCCGTTGTCGTGCGCGGCGAGCGCCTTGAGGTAGGTGCCGATCTTGTTGCAGACGTCGCCGCTGCGGGTCGTGCGATCGGTGCCGACCAGGCACAGGTCGACCTGGCCGTGCTGCATCAGATGGCCGCCCTGGTTATCGGCGATCACGGTGTGCGGCACGCCGTGCTGGGCCAGCTCCCAGGCGGTGAGCAGGCCCTGGTTGCGCGGCCGGGTCTCGTCGACCCAGACGTGCACGGCGAGGCCGGCCTCGTGCGCCTTGTAGATCGGCGCGATCGCCGTGCCCCAGTCGACGGTCGCGAGCCAGCCGGCGTTGCAGTGGGTGAGGATGTTCACCGGCCGGTCCGGCCGGGCGACGGCGCGGATCACCGCGAGGCCGTGGTGGCCGATCGCCTCGCACTGCGCCGCGTCGTCATCGCAGATCCGGGCGGCGGACCGCGCCGCGAGCTCGGCGCGCGCGGACGGCGCCTCGCCGGTCAGCTCCGCGCGCATGGTGTCGAGCGCCCAGCGCAGGTTGATCGCGGTGGGCCGGGTCGCGAGCAGCTCCTGGTACGCGGCGGCGAGCCCGGCGTCGGACGGATCCGCGCGCATGGCGAGCGCGATGCCGTGGGCCGCGGTCGCGCCGATCAGCGGCGCGCCGCGCACGTGCATGTCGCGGATCGCGCGCGCGGCCTCGTGGACGTCGGCGAGCGTCAGCCACGCGATCGCGTACGGCAGCTGCGCCTGATCGAGGATGATCACGGCGCCCTCGCCGGTGCGCTCGATCGCGCGCCGCCATCGGCCCTCGACCTTCATCGGCCGAGCACGCGGCCGGCGACGGCGTCGAGCTGCTGCATCAGCTCCGGATCGCGCGCGCCCGGCGCGGTCAGGATCGCGTGCTCGAGCGCGCGATCGCAGCCGTGCGGGCAGGCACCGCCGTCGGCGCCGATCCGCGGGACGGCGCGCTGCACGAGCTGGCGGGCGTTGGCCGAATTGGCATGCATCACCCGCACGACATCGCTGACCTGGACGTGGTCGTGCTCGGGGTGCCAGCAGTCGAAGTCGGTCACCATCGCGACGCTGGCGTAGCAGAGCTCGGCCTCGCGCGCGAGCTTGGCCTCGGGCATGTTGGTCATGCCGATCACGTCGCAGCC
>DASWOO010000481.1:0-2769 GCA_036404335.1 Kofleriaceae bacterium | reverse complement strand
ATGCCGCGCACGCTGCGTCATTCTCGCACATGGGGCATTTGGCCCCGCGGATGAGGCAGTGACCGGCGTCCCGACTGCCGCGGTAGAACTGCTCCCGAGCATGCGGCTGACTCGTAAGTTCATCGCGGCGCTGGTTGTCGGCGTCGCACTCGTTGCCCTGATCCAGGGCTACCTCGATTACAGCCGCGAGCGCGACGTCTTCGATCGCCAGATGCAGGGCGAGGCGAAGGCGCTCGGCCGGGCGCTCGCGCGCGGCGTGGCCGACGTCTGGTATCGCGATGGCGAGGCCGCGGCGCGCCAGTTCCTGTTCACGGCGACCAGCCGCAACGAGCGCCTGCTCGTGCGCTGGGTGTGGACCGACGCGACGAAGGGTCACGACGCGCCATCGGCGCCGCACGACATCCTCGCGCCGATGCGGCTCGGCGACGCCGTCACCTTCGTCAGCTTCGCCGACGGCGGCCCGGCCAAGCTCCTGACCTACATCCCCGTCGGCGTGCCGGTCGATCGGTTCGGCGGCCTCGAGATCACCCAGTCGTACGAGGTGTTCGACAGCTACGTCCGCGACTCGCTGACCAACCAGCTGGTTGGCTCGGCCGCCGCGGTCGTCGTCGCCGGCGTGCTCGCGCTGGGCCTGGGCCTGGTGTTCATCGGCCGGCCGGTATCCAAGCTCGCCAACAAGGCGCGGCGGGTCGGCGCGGGTGACCTGAGCCAGCCGCTGCACCTCAAGCAGCGCGACGAGCTGGGCGAGCTCGCCAACGAGATCAACCTGATGTGCGAGCGGCTGTCCGACGAGCAGGCCGCGCGCGCCAAGGCCACCGAGCAGCTGCGCCACGCCGACCGGCTCACCACCGTGGGCAAGCTGGCGTCGGGACTGGCCCACGAGCTCGGCACGCCGCTGAACGTCGTCGCGGGCCGCGCCCAGCTGATCGCCGACCGTGAGGTCGAGGGCGACGACGCGCTGGCCTCGGCGCGCATCATCCACGAGCAGGCCGACCGGATGACCGCGCTGATCCGCCAGCTGCTCGACTTCGCGCGGCCGCGCGCGCCCAAGCCCAAGCCGCTCAACGTCACCACCCTGGCCGACCGCGTGTGCCAGCTGGTCGTGACCATCGCGCGTAAGGCCAACGTGACCCTGGTCCCGCCCGCGCACGATCCCGACCTGCGGATCGAGGCCGACGACGGCCAGATGACCCAGGTCCTGACCAACCTGATCGTCAACGCGATCCAGGCGATCGGCCACGACGGCCAGGTCTCGCTGACCGCCCGCACGGTCGACCAGGTGCCGCCGCCCCACGTCGGTGGCCGCGAACAGACATGGATGGCGATCGAAGTTCGTGATACGGGCCCTGGCATGGATGACGCGACGCGCGAACGCATCTTCGAGCCGTTCTTCACGACCAAGCAGGTGGGAGACGGCACCGGCCTGGGGCTGTCGGTCAGCTGGGGCATCGTGCGCGAGCACGGTGGCTGGATCGATGTGAAATCCGAGGTTAACAACGGCGCAACGTTCACGGTCTATCTACCGATGAAGCGTGCGGTCACCACGACCACGGGCCCCCTCGTGATCCTCGCGCCGAGCGAAGTCCCGGCCGGAGGGATCTCGTGACCTGCGTCTTCGTCGTCGATGACGAGCGCGAGATGGTCGATCTGATCGCGATCGGCCTCAAGAAGCGCGGGTTCCAGATCGTCCCGTTCTCGAGCGGCGACGACGCGCTCGCCGCGATCTCCAACCACGACGTCGACGTGATCGTCACCGACCTCAACATGAAGGGCATGACCGGCCTCGAGCTGTGCCACCGGGTCGCGGCCGACCGGCCGGACATCCCGGTGCTCATGCTGACCGCGTTCGGCAGCTTCGAGATCGCGGTCGGCGCGATCCGCGCGGGCGCCTACGACTTCGTTACCAAGCCGGTCGAGATCGAGGCGCTGGCGATCGCGGTGCGCCGCGCCGCCGAGCACCGCGCGCTGCGCGGCGAGGTCAAGCGGCTGCGCGAGGCGGTGGCGAACACCCGCCGCCACGGCGAGCTGATCGGCGCGAGCCCGGCGATGCAGAGCATCTATCAGCTGATCGATCAGGTCAGCGCGACCGACGCGACCGTGCTGATCACCGGCGAGAGCGGCACCGGCAAGGAGGTCGTCGCGCGCGAGGTCCACAACCGGTCGCGCCGCAAGGCCGCGCCGTTCGTGGTGCTCAACTGCGCCGCGGTCCCCGAGGCGCTGCTCGAGAGCGAGCTGTTCGGCCACGCCAAGGGCGCGTTCACCGACGCCAAGCAGAGCCGGCTCGGCCTGTTCCAGCAGGCCAACGGCGGCACGCTGTTCCTCGACGAGATCGGCGAGATGGCGATCACGCTGCAGCCCAAGCTGCTGCGCGCGCTGCAGGAGCGCAAGGTCCGCCCGGTCGGTGGCGAGACCGAGATCACCGTCGACGTCCGCCTGCTGACCGCGACCAACCGCGACCTCGAGGACATGGTCGAGGACAAGCGGTTCCGCGAGGACCTGTACTACCGGATCAACGTGATCCACCTGCCGCTGCCGCCGCTCCGCGCGCGCGGCGGCGACGTCCTGCTGCTCGCGCAACACCTGCTGCGTCACTACGCGGCCGTGTTCGAGAAGAAGGTCATCGCGCTGTCGGCGGCCGCCGCCGAGAGAATGATGTCGTACGACTGGCCCGGCAACGTTCGCGAGCTCGGCAACTGCCTGGAGCGTGCCGTGGCGCTGGCTCACTTCGAGGAGATCCAAGTGGAAGACCTGCCCGAGAATATCCGTCAT
>DASWOO010000480.1:0-6050 GCA_036404335.1 Kofleriaceae bacterium | reverse complement strand
GGCGGCGGGCGCAGCGGATCCGGCGGCGGGCGCAGCGGATCCGGCGGCGGGCGTAGCGGATCCAGCGGCGGGCGTAGCGGATCCAGCGGCGGGCGCAGCGGATCCAGCCGCGGCGCTACCCGCCGGCGGCGCTGCGGCGCTACCCGCCGGCTTGGCCGACTTCGCGGTCGGATCCGTGGCCAGCTCGGCCGCGAGGTCATCGCTGAACCCGCCCTTGGCCGGCTTGGTCGCGCCGCTGCTACCGGGCGGCGGTCCGACATCGCCACCTTCGGTCTTGTTGCAAGCGGTAGCGGCGGCCGCTGCCACCGCCAAGATCAACGCGGCTCGCGCGAGCATCTGCCGATCTCTATCACACCGAAAAGACTGCGAGCGACGACTCTGGCTCGAATCGTCGCTCGCAAAAAAGGTGGCCCCAGGCACCCGCTATATCCGCTACCGTTGCTTCCTTCCGGACCTGGCGGGGTTCACAGCTGTCGCGTCACCCGGGACCATAACAAGAGTCACGCAGTGGGTCGGGACGGCGGAGGGAGAGGGATTCGAACCCTCGGTACCTTACGATACACACGATTTCCAATCGTGCACCTTCGGCCACTCGGTCATCCCTCCTCACGAGGGTCGTAAACAAACGGGACAGACAGAAATTGCGGAGGGGGAGGGATTTGAACCCCCGGTGCTTGCGCACATCTGATTTCGAATCAGACACCATCGGCCACTCGGACACCCCTCCAGAAAATCAAGCTCGGTAACCAGGACCGCGGCGGAGCGCGGCAAAGAACTGACGAAGCTCGCCGGCACACTCCTCGGCGCGGATGCCGTGAGTGACCTCGATGCGATGATTCAGTCGAGCGTCGGTCACCAGCTGATACAGCGTGATCACCGAGCCTGCCTTCGGATTGGAACAGCCGAAAACCAGGCGTTGCACTCGAGCATTCACCAGCGCACCGGCGCACATCGGGCAAGGCTCTTGCGTGACGTAGAGCGTTGCTTCCACGCGCCAGTGACCGAACACCTTGGCAGCCTCACGGAGCGCCACCATCTCTGCGTGGGCCGTCGGGTCGCCATCTACCTCGCGGCGATTGCGACCTCGGCTCACGAGCTGATCATTCAGGACCACGACTGCACCGACCGGAACATCACCGGCAGCCGCCGCGGTCCGCGCCTCTTCCAGCGCGATGCTCATCCAGTGTTCGTCACTCATAAAACACAGCGCGGATCCGAGAGGGGTCGAACCTCTAACCCCCGGTTCCGTAGACCGGTGCTCTATCCATTGAGCTACGGATCCAAAATCAGGCCTGTAGGTATCAACCATCAGGCCTCGGCCTTCAAACCAGTCACAAGTATCGGCGGAGAGAGAGGGATTCGAACCCTCGGTACAGGAAACCCCCATACGCCGGTTTAGCAAACCGGTGCCTTCAGCCACTCGGCCATCTCTCCAGATGGCACGCCTGCTTGCCAAACAAACTTATCAATGGACGGATGCGCGCTACGGATGCACATCTCGTCCAGAACCACTTGCGTGACTCTATTCAGTTATCAAAGTAACCAGCAGAGGAGGAGGGATTCGAACCCCCGGAGCTTGCGCTCGGCGGTTTTCAAGACCGCTGCCTTCGACCACTCGGCCACTCCTCCAGGCGATCCCGGAGGTGAGGGCGCATTATAGGGATCGCGCTTTACTTGTAAAGTCTGATCTCTGGAAAAGCGCCTCGCTCGGATCCCGAACAACGCCGGAGAAAACTACGTACCAAGCCTCGCGGGCTCTGCACAACGCTCCCCTGCGCAAAACGCTAGCGCGGCGCTTCGATCTTTTCCTGGCCGCCCATGTACGGCCGGAGCGCAGGCGGGATCACGATCGAGCCATCGGCCTGCTGGTACTGCTCGAAGATCGCGACCACGGTGCGGCCGATCGCGACGCCCGAGCCGTTGAGCGTGTGCGCGAAGCGCGGCTTCTCGCCGGCCGCCGCGCGGTAGCGGATCTTGGCGCGCCGCGCCTGGAAATCGGTGCAGCTCGAGCACGACGAGATCTCGCGGTATGCGTCCTGGCCGGGCAGCCAGACCTCGAGGTCATAGGTCTTGGCCGCCGAGAACCCCATGTCGCCGGTGCACAGCAGCACCACGCGATAATGCAGCCCCAGGCCCTGCAGCACGCGCTCGGCGTCGGCGCGCATCTGCTCGAGCTCGTCGGCGCTGGTCTCGGGCGTGGCGATCTTGACCAGCTCGACCTTGTCGAACTGGTGCTGGCGGATCAGGCCGCGGGTGTCGCGCCCCGCGGAGCCCGCCTCGGCGCGGAAGCACGCGGCGTACGCGCAATAGCGGCGCGGCAGGCTATCGCCGTCGAGGATCTGGTCCATGTGCAGGTTGGTGATCTGGACCTCCGCCGTCGACGACAGGAACAGGTCGTTGTCGGCGACGTGATCGGGCCCGACCGGGATGTCGAGCTTGAACATGTCCTCGGCGAACTTGGGCAGCTGGCCGGTGCCGACCAGCGCCGCGCGCCGCACGATCGCCGGCGGCCACGCTTCCTCGTAGCCGTGCTCGACGTGCAGATCCATCATGTAGCTGAGCAGCGCGCGGGTCATCTTCGACGCCGACTTGCGCAGCACGGTGAACCGCGCTCCCGAGATCCGCGCGCCGCCCTCGAAGTCGAACACGCCGAGGTCCTTGCCCAGCTCGTCGTGCGGCCTGGGCTGGAACGCGAACGTCGGCTTGTCGCCCCAGACGTGGACGACCGGGTTGTCGGCCTCCGAGGTCCCGCTCGGCACGCTGGCGTCGGGCGCGTTGGGGATCACGAGCAGGCTCTGCTCGGACACCGTCTCGAGCTTGCCGAGCTCGGCCTCGCCCTCCTTGATCTTGCCGGACAGCGCCTTCATCGCGTCGCGGGTCGTCGCAAACTCGTCCGACTTCTTGTCGAGCTTGGCCATCTTCTCGTTGGCCTGGTTGCGCGCCTGGCGCAGCGAGTCGAGCTCGCCCTGGAGCTTGCGCCGGCGCTCGTCGAAGCTCCGCCACGTGGCGACCAGCGCGGCGACGGCAGGATCGCCGCGGCGAAGGACGTCGTCCATCCGGGCAGGGTCGAGCATACGTGACTCCGTTTCCTCGTTTTAGTAATGATCGAAGGAGGTTGGGGACGAACACTACCGCGGGCTTAACCAGCATGGCAAGGCGGGGGTCTGCCTGTCGATGGAGTCGTTCGCCGCCGGCCTGCCCCTGCTCGAGCGACCGCCGATGACGGTCGCCGATCCAGATCACGAGCTGGCCGAGCGATTCCGCGACGGCGAGCGCGGCGCGTTCGACATCCTGGTCCGCCGCCACCAGAAGGGCATGTGGCGGCTGGTCCGGCGCTACGTCAAGAGCGACGCCGACGCCGCCGACATCACGCAGCTCGCGTTCGTCCGCGCGTTCCGCGGGCTGACCGGGTTCCGCGGCACCGCGACGGTGCGCAGCTGGCTGTACCGGATCGCCATCAACTGCGCGCTGTCGTGGCTGCGCGACCACCGGCGCGAGCAGCCGGCCGAGATCAGCGAGGACGCGCTGGTCGACGATAACCCGGCGCCCGCGCAGCTCAGCGCCGGCGACGACCGCGCCCAGCTGCGCAAGGCGATCGCGCAGCTGCCGCCCAAACAGAAGCTGGTGCTCGAGCTGCGCGTGTTCGACGATCTCTCGTTCCGCGAGGTCGCCGAGCTGGCCGATTGCACCGAGAACACGGCCAAGGTCAACTTCCACTACGCCGTGAAGCGCCTGCGCGAGATCCTGGTCCCCGGAGCCTCGGGAGCGATCGATGCGTGACGCCGGGCGCGACGTGTTTGAGGAGCACGCCGAGACTCGCGCGGTGATCGACCGGCTGCGCGCGCTGCCGCCCGAGGGCGTCGAGCCCGACTGGGCGGCGATGGAGCGCTCGATCCGCGAGGCGGTCGGGACCGAGGTCCCGCGGCCGTGGTGGCGGCGGTGGACCGCGCTGCTGCCGGCGACGACGCTCGTGACCGCGCTGGGGGTGCTGCTGCTCGTGATGTGGGGCCGCGGCCCGCAGGTGGTCGACGCGCCGCTCGCGGTGCCGCCGGCGCGCGACCTGCCCGCGACCCGGGACGTGGCGCACGAGGACCCGCGCGAGAACGTCGTGACCCTGTGGCTCGACGGCGCCGAGCTCGAGATCGACGCGGCCGCCCCGGCCGCGCGCGCGCTGGTCGGCGAGGCGGGCCTCGAGGAAGAGCCGGCCGAGAACGACGTGCTGCTGCCGGCCGGCGACCTGGCGTGGGTCGATGGCCTCGACGACGCCGCGCTCGATCGCGCCGAGCACTGGCTGGACCGGAAACCTGAGATCCCCGTCAGGAAAAAGGGATGAAGCTACGCACGATGCGCACCGGGACGATGATCGGAATGACGTTGGGGATGATGTTGGGGCTCGCGCTCGGCGGGCCGGCGTCCGCCCAGCCGCGCCGGCCCGCGCCGGTCGAGACCGCCGACGATGGAGGCGCGCCGCTGGGCTCGCCCGAGCGGCGCGAGCAGATCAAGAAGAAGATCCGGACGATGCGGGCGTTCACGCTGACCGAGGAGCTCTCGCTCGACGAGCCCACCGCCGGTCGGCTGTTCCCGGTGCTCGCGCGGTTCGACGACGAGACCGACAAGCTGCTCCAGCGCCGGGTCGAGCTCAACCGCAAGCTGCGCCACGCCGACGCGCTGCGCGATCCGCGGCAGATCGAGCGGCTGATCGACGACGCGATCGCCAACCAGCGCGCGTTCCGCGAGCTCGAGGATCGGAAGATCTCCGAGCTGCGGCGGGTGCTGCCGCCGCCGCAGATGGCCAAGCTGCTGGTCGTGCTGCCGGCGCTCGAGCGCAAGATCCAGAACCAGCTGCGCAAGGCGATCGTCGGCAAGGGCGCCGCCCGTATGGAAGATGACGACCTCGAGCCGGAGGAGCAGCGGCCGCCGCGGCGCGCGGCACCGCCGGTGCGATCCAATGCACCTGGAAATACGCCGCCGTGTGATCCGCGGTCCGAGAGCTGTCGGTAGTCGGCCAGACTGCGCGCGCGTTGAGTGCTGCGCGGTCGCGCGGCCGAGGTATGCTCATCGACGATGATCGAGGCGACATGCGCGGCGTGCGGCACCGTCAATCGCGTCGCGGACGGCACCCTCCCCGGCGGAGCAAAGTTCATCACCTGCGCCGGTTGCAAGGCGCGGGTCGCGGTCGTTGCGGCCGGAGCCGCGCCAGGAGCCGCGGCCGGAGCCGCGCCCGACGCCGCGCCCGACGCGGCGATCGATCTGGCGGACCTGCCCGCGCCGAGGCGCAGCAGCGCGCTCGGGCCCGCGCCGGCCGCCGGCGGCAAGCCGCGCTCGGGGCTCGCCGCGGCGCTCGATCCGGAGCTGCCGGCGCCGCGGGTGCCGCGCGGGCTGTCGGCGGGGCCGCCGGCGCTCGAGCTCGACGATCTGCCGTCGGGCGGGGTGCCGAGCAGCCTGTTCGCCAGCGATGGCGGCGTCGATCTGCCGGCGCCGAAGCAGGCCGCCGCGCGGCGGCCCGAGCTGTCCAAGCCGGCGGACGTCGCCGACCTCCCGGCGCCCAAGCCGCGCGCCATGGGCGATCTGCCGGCGCCGAAGCTCGCAGCCAAGAAGACGCTCGCCGACGTCGGCCCACCGGCGGCGATGGCCCGGGCCGGGCTGGCGGATCTGCCGGCGCCTAAGCGCGGGCCGCTGATACCGGATCTGCCGGCGCCGCCGAAGCAGGCCGCGCGCGCGGCGGATCTGCCGGCGCCCGGCGGGTTCTTCGATGACCTGCCGCACCCGGGCGGCGGCGAGCTGCCGGCGCCGAAGGGGTTCTTCGACGATCTGCCGGCGCCGAGCGCGGGGAAGTCGGGGACGGACCTGCCGGCGCCGAAGGGGTTCTTCGACGATCTGCCGGGACCGACCACGCAGCAGCCCGCCGCGGAGCTACCGGCGCCAAAGGGGTTCTTCGACGACCTGCCGCAGCCGGCGTCCACGCGCGGCGTGAGCGACGTGCCGGCGCCCAAGGGCTTCTTCGACGATCTGCCGCAGGTGAAATCGAAGCCCAGCGGCGTCAGCGACGT
>DASWOO010000479.1:0-2156 GCA_036404335.1 Kofleriaceae bacterium | reverse complement strand
CGCTGCACGAGACCCCGCACGTCGCCGCGATCCGCCAGGGCCGCAGCGGCAACACGCCGCCGCAGCCGGCCTACGACGACGGCCTGGCGTACCCGCCGATCGAGCCCAACGACCTGGGCCCGCGCTCGAACAACCTGAACCAGCGGCTCAACGACGCCGGCGCGCGCCGGCCGCGCAGCAACACGCCGCCGGTGGTCGCGGTGGCGCGCACCAAGAGCCGGCCGATCGCGCTGTCGTTCGGCGCCGCGCTCGACAGCGTCGACCTCAAGACCCAGATCCCCGCGTCGCACACCATCGAGGGCGGCGATCCGGGCATCCACGTCATCCCGCTCGACGAGGACGAGTTCGAGCAGACGACGACCAACGTCGACACCACCGGCTTCCCGCGCGAGCTCCAGCTCGCCTCCGACGAGGTCCTCGACGAGTCGACCGAGCTCGATCTGTCCGACATCGAGGAGATCCCGCTGGCCCAGCCCCGCGCGATCGGCTCCGCCGCGGCGCGCGCGCTGGCCGCGACACCGCTGTTCGCCGGCATGCCGAGCGACGCGCTGCAGGCGCTGGTCGAGCACCTCCAGCTGATCTCGCTCAGCCGCGGCGAGATCCTGTTCCGCGAGGGCGAGGCGAGCGACGCGCTCTACGTCATCGCCGAGGGTGAGGTCGCGGTGCAGTCGATGGGGCCGCCGCCGACCGAGACGTTGTGCGGCGAGGGCTCGTTCCTCGGCGAGGTCGCGCTGATGACCGATCAGCCGTGGACCGCGACGGTGATCTGCGTGCGCGACGCCGAGCTGCTGCGGATCGATCGCCAGACGCTGTCGAGCGTGCTCGCCAACCACGGCGACATGCTGCGCGCGGTGCTGCGGTTCGTGCGCGACCGGCTGGTCGATCGCTGGATGCGGACCAGCCCGCTGTTCCGGCCGTTCAACGACGCGCAGCGGCTCGAGCTGGCCGCCAAGTTCCGGTTCCTCGAGATCGACGCCGGCACCGTGGTGCTCGGGGTCGGCGCGCGGCCCGACGGGCTCTACATCGTGCTGGCCGGCCAGTTCATCGTCGTGCGCAACGGCACCGCGGTCGCCCAGCTCGGCCCCGGCGACCTGATCGGCGAGACCGCGCTGCTGTCCGGCGGCGTGTTCAAGAGCGAGGTCGTCGCGCACGGCAAGGGCCTGGCGCTGTGCCTGCCCGCGGCGATCTTCCGCGAGGTGATCATGACGCACCCGCACGTGCTCGAGTACATCGGCGAGCAGGCCGAGCATAGCCGCCGCCTGCAAATCCTGTAGCGGCTACTTCGTGGCCGGGAGCTGATCGACCGGGAGCCTGGTCTTCGTCGGCGCGGTGTCCTTGCTCGGCACCGTCGTCGCCGGGCCGAACACGTTGCCGAACGGGGTCCAGCCGAACGACGTCGCGATCAGCGCGCCGCCGAGCAGCAGGTACACCACGCCGATCAGCAGGTGGGTCCGCTTGCGCATCGCGTACATGCCGCGCCGCGGTCGGTCATCCGCGCGTTCGATCTCGGGCCGCGCCGCGAGCCAGATTCTGTAGAGACCGAAGGCGCACACCAGGAGCGCGACGCCGAGAGTGAGCCAGACCGGGACCCGCATTGCTCTACCATCCGTACCATTGACAGCGCCGCAATGCCTGCGCCAGAGTGCACCAACTCCCGGCGATGCAGACCCACGCGAAGTATAAGAATTCCGGGGCGTTCTATGACGTCGACGGCACCCTGATCAAGATCAACATCGTGCATGCCTTCGCGTACTACGCGTCGCGCCATGCCTCGCTCGCGGTCAGCGCGCGCAACACCATCAAGACCGCGCTGTCGGTCCCGGTGTTCTGGGCGGCCGACAAGCTGTCGCGCAAGTGGTTCAACGAGATCTTCTATCGGTCGTACCAGGGTGCCAGTGAAGACCGCCTCGTCGTGCTCGCCGAGGAGCTGTTCGAGGACGTGATCAAGCCGAACATCTACCCGCGCGCCAAGGATCTGATCGACGAGAGCCGGCGCGCCGGCGTCCGCCAGGTCCTGATCTCGGGCGCGCTCGACTTCACGATGCGGCCGCTCGCGCGCTACCTCGGCGTCGACGACCTGATCGCCAACCAGCTCGAGTTCGTCGACAACTACGCCACCGGCAAGCTCAAGAAGCCGTTCGTCGCCGGCGCGACCA
>DASWOO010000478.1:0-2583 GCA_036404335.1 Kofleriaceae bacterium | reverse complement strand
GCCGGCGAGCAGCTGCGCGGTCGCCAGCTCGACCTCGAGCCAGCTGCGCTCGAGCCACGGCGCGAAGCTCTCGGCGGCCTCGGGGTCGCGCTGGATCGCGTCGCGGATCAGCGGCTCGTCGTCGCCGGCGCCGGCGAGCCGGGTGACCTGGGCGAAGTCGACGCCGAACCGGACGATCGTCTCGCGCTCGCGGTCGTCGTAGGCGCGCGCGATCGCGTACGGAGCCTGGCGGGGCAGGCTGAGGTATGCGCGGACCAGGTCGCGGTCGAGCGGCAGGTCGCGGCCGCGCGCGGTGTCGAGCAAGTGCCACAGCACGTGGGCCTTGAGCGAGTTGGCGGCGGGCGGCAGGGCGGCGACGAAGCCCCAGACCTCGTCGAGGAACGCGGCGCGCGCGGCGAGGTCGTGCGCGAGGTCGACGTCGTTGCCCGGCTGCATGCGCGACACGACCGCGCCGATCCAGCCGAGGTGCGCGCGCAGCTCGGGGCGGCGCGCGGCGAGCGCGTGGAGCTGGGCCAGGGTCAGCTGGCCGTGGCCGGGGAGCGAGCCGAAGCCATTCGAGCCGCGGTAATCGAGGTCCTCGGCGACCAGCTCGACCAGGCGGTCGCCGGGCGTGTGGCCGAGCCGCGACAGCAGCGCGCGGCGCAGGCCGGGCTCGAGCGTCCAGTCGACGAGCTCGGCGATGCCCTCGTCGGTGACGGCGCCGAGGTTGGAATCGTGGTGCGCGCCCTCCTGCAGCAGGCGGACGGGGTTGTACGCGCCGTCGGCGATCCGGCTCGCCCGCGTCGCGTCGACCTGCTCGACCTCGGCCTGGTGATCGTGCGCGACGCCGAATTCGTCGCGCAGCTGCTTGAGCTCGGCGGGCCGGCCGGCGACCGCGCGGTACAGCTGCTGGCGGCGGAGCAGGTCCGCGTGGTACGCGCTGCCGTGGCCGTGGCGCTCGTGCCAGCGGGTCAGGATCGGGTCGACCTCGTCGAGCGCGCCGCGCTGCTGCAGCTGCAGCGCGCGGTAGTAGTCGTGCTCGATGCTGCCGGGCAACAGCTGGGCGAGCGCGGCGCCGCGGTCGTCGGCCAGCGCGAGCGCTTCGAGGATTTCCAGATCCATGGCGGTGATGCTACCTGCTATGTTCCCCCGCGCCATGGCACGCCTGGGATGGATCACCGCGCTGGTCGCGCTCGCGATCGCCGCGCCCGCGAGCGCGGCGCCAAGAGTAGCGCGCGCCAACGGCAACAACATGCCGCGCGGCTTCACCTGGCCGCCGTCGCAGATCATGCGAGACGCCGCCGCGGCCTGCGAGCGCGGGCTCGACGAGGCCGGCGTGCACTGGACCAAGGCCGGCGGCGAGGGCCACCTCGTCGACGCGGTCACGATCGACGACGCCACGCTCGGCGGCATCGTCTACGCGCCGGCCCACGGCAAGCCGGACCAGAAGCCCCTGGGGAAGGTCGACTGCCAGCTCGCCTTGGCGCTCGCCCGGCTCGGCCCGACCCTGGCGTCCGCCGGGGTCCGCGAGGTCCGCTACGGCTCGATCTACCGGTGGAGCCTGATCCGCGTCGGCGGCAAGACCCGCAACGCGCTGTCGCGCCACGCGCTCGGCCTGGCGATGGACGTCGCCGCGTTCGTCGACACCGAGGGCCGCGAGGCCGTGGTCTCCCGGGATTACCAGCACGGCGACCCGCTGCTCCACGCGATCGAGCAGGCGATCGACGCGTCGAGCGCGTTCCGCACGGTGCTGACGCCGCAGAACGACCCGGCCTCGCATCACGATCACTTCCACATCGAAGCCAACCCGAGCTATTCGGCGCCGCCGCCGCGGTCATGAGCCCGCGAACGTGAGCCGGGCCTGCGTGTCCGGCCCGGCGCGTCTGGGCGATGCTCGTCGGCGATGGCGCGCCGGCTCCCGCGGTTGACGACCCGCATGGTCGGGCGCAGCGGCGACCTCGCGCGGCTGCGCGCGCGGCTCGAGCGCCACCGGCTCGCGGTGGTCGCCGGCATGCCGGGCGTCGGCAAGTCGACGCTGGCGCTGGCGTACGCCGAGGCGTGGGCCGAGGCCGGGACCGGGCCGGTGTGCTGGATCGCCGTGGCGCGCGCGTCGTCGATCGCGGCGCTGGCGGGCGAGGTGTCGCGCCAGCTCGAGGTCGCGCACTACGATCAGGACGCGGACGACGACCCCCGGCTCGCCGAGCTGATGGCGCGGATCGACCGCGAGCGCGCGCTGGTCGTGCTCGACGATCTGCACGCGCTGGCCGACGCACCGCGCGCCCGGCTGCTCGCTGCGGCCCGGCGCGGGCTCGGGCGCGGCCGGTGGATCGCGACGTCGCGCGAGCGGTGCGACGCCGCGCTGGTGCTCGCGCCGCTCGATCGCGCGGCGGCCGCCGAGCTGTGCGCCGGGCTGGTCGCGCTGTTCGGCCCCGGCCTCGCGTTCGAGCGCGCGTGGGGCGTGTCGCGCGGCAACCCGTTCCTGCTGCGCCAGGCCCACATCGGCGCGGTCGGCGATCTCAACCCGCTCGACGACGCGTACGCCGGGCTCGACGGCGACACCCGCGTGCTCGCGCTGGCGCTGGCGCTGGCGTCCGCGCCGCTGCC
>DASWOO010000477.1:0-2372 GCA_036404335.1 Kofleriaceae bacterium | reverse complement strand
CGACGGGTGCAGCGGCTCGTACAGGTACGACACGTACTCGTTCACCCGGTCGACCGCCATCGTGTACTGGATCAGGTCGTTGGTGCCGATCGAGAAGAAGTCGCACTCGTCGGCCAGGAAGTCGGCCGACAGCGCCGCGCTCGGCATCTCGATCATGATGCCGAGCTTGACCTGCTCGTCGACCGCCTGGCCCTCGGTCTTGAGCTCGATCAGGATCTCGTCGACCACCGCCTTGACCGCGCGCAGCTCGGCGGTGCCGGAGATCATCGGGAACATGATCTTGAGCGGGCCGTGGACCGACGCGCGCAGCAGGCCGCGCAGCTGGGCGCGGAACAGCGGCCGGCCGATCGCCGACAGGCACAGCCGGATCGAGCGCAGGCCGAGCGCCGGGTTGGCCTCCTCGAGGTGCGCCGCCTCGAGGAACGGCGCGAGCTTGTCGGCGCCGAGGTCGAACGTGCGGATCGTCGCCGGCCGGCCGGCGAGCTTCTCGAGCACGGCCTTGGCGCTCTGGTAGTGGCGCTCCTCGTCGGGCGGCTCGGCCTGGCCCATGAACAGGTACTCGGTGCGGTAGAGCCCCACGCCCATCGCGCCGTAGTCGAGCGCGTCGTCGAGCTCGTCGTGGCCGTCGATGTTGCACAGCAGCGTGATCTCGGTGCCGTCGATCGTGTGCGCCGGCAGATCGCGCATCGCGTGCAGCCGCGCGCCGGCCGCGACCTGGCGGCGCTGCTCGTCGCGGAACTCGGCGACCGTGGCCGCGGTCGGGTTGACGATGACGATGCCCGAGCCGCCGTCGATCAGCAGCAGGTCGTCGGTCTCGACGATCTGGGTGATGGTCTCGAGCCCGACCACCGCGGGGATCTCGTGGGCGCGGGCGATGATCGCGGTGTGCGAGGTCTTGCCGCCGGCGTCGGTGATCAGGCCCGCGACCGCGGCCTTGTGCAGCTGGGCGGTGTCGGCCGGCGAGAGATCGTAGGCCACGACGATCGCGTCGGGCGGCGGCTGGACCGGGCCGGTCTCGCGGCCGAGCAGGCTGCGCAGCACGCGCTCGAACACGAACTCGACGTCGCTGCGCCGCTCGCGCAGGTAGACGTCCTCCATGCGGTCGAACACGCCGGCGATGTCGTCGACCGCGCGGCGCAGGCCCCACTCGGCGTTGATCAGCTCGTTGCGGATGTAGCCGACCGCCGCGCCGACCAGGTGCTCGTCATGCAGCATCATCTGGTGGGCGGTGATGATGTGGTAGTCGCTCTCGTTCTCCGAGGCGAGCTTCTCCTTGATCTTGGCCAGCTGCTTGTCGCTCGACGCGATCGCCTTGTACAGCCGGGCGATCTCGGTGTCGACGTCGTCGGGCTCGATGTGGTGGCGCGGCGCCTTCTGGGTGTCGCGACCGATCAGGTAGGCGCGGCCGAACGAGATGCCGGCGGAGACCCCGAGCCCCTGGCGGCGGACTTCCTTCCGGCCCTCGCTCACGTCACTTGCCCTCGCCGAACTTGTCGTCGATCAGCGCGGCCAGCGCGGCGACCGCCTCGGCGGCGCGCTCGCCCTTGGCCTTGATCGTGATCGTCGTGCCCCTGGGCGCCATCAGAGTCAGGAGGCTCAGGATGCTCTTGCCGTTGACCTCGTTGCTGCCCTTGACGACGGTGATGTCGCACGGGAACTTCGAGCCCGTCTGGACGAACTTGGTCCCGGCCCGCGCGTGCAGCCCGAGCTCGTTCTGGATCTGGAGGGTCTTCTCGGCGCGATCGTCACTAGCCATCATGTCCCCCGATCGACGTCGCGGTGGCGAACGAGAATATCCCAGGTCGAGCCGAGCCGGCGACGCAGCTCCTCGACGATCGCGACCGAGCGATGGCGGCCACCGGTACATCCAACGCAGATCGTCACGTAGAGCTTTCCTTCCTTCTGGAACTGCGGCAGCGAGAACTTGAGGATGCCCTCGACCTGGCGCGTCAGCTCGAGCCCGTCGGGGCCCATCACGTAGTTGGCGACCTCGGGCTCGCGCCCGTCCATGTGGGTCAGGCTCGGCTCGAAGTACGGGTTGGGCAGGAATCGGACATCGAACACGTGGTTGAGCTCGATCGGCAGGCCGTACTTGAAGCCGAACGACACCAGGGTCACCGCCAGCTTGCCGGTGCCGCCGTAGCGCTCCTGGATGATCGACTTGAGCTGGTGCATGTTGAGGTGCGTGGTGTCGATCACCGCCGCGGCATGGCGGAGATCGGCCATGACCTCGCGGTCGCGGCGCACGCCCTCGGTCAGGTCATCGCCCGACAGCGGGTGGCGCCGCCGGGTCTCGCTGAACCGGCGGAGCAGGGCCTCGTCGCTGGCGTCGAGGAACATGACCTCGAGGCGGTGGCCGGCGCCGCGCAGCC
>DASWOO010000476.1:0-8344 GCA_036404335.1 Kofleriaceae bacterium | reverse complement strand
GCGACGTTCTGGCTCGGCGGCTTTCACATCTTCACGTGGGCGTTCTGCGTCTGCCAGGTGCTGTGCTGGCACGGCACGTTCACCATCAACTCGCTCTCGCACCTGTGGGGCAGCCGGCGCTACGCCACCGGCGATGACTCGCGCAATAACCCCGTGCTCGCCCTGATCACGATGGGCGAGGGCTGGCACAATAACCACCACCACTATCAGGTCTCCGCGCGCCAGGGCTTCTACTGGTGGGAGCTCGACTTGACCTATTACATCCTGCGCGGGCTCGCCGCCGTCGGCCTGATCTGGGACCTGCACGGCGTGCCCGACCACGTCCGCGCGCGAGGCCGCGCCGGGGTACCAGGCGATGACCGGCAGGCCGCGCTTCCGACCGAGGTCGCCGACGTGGCATAGTTTCGGGCGTGCGTCCCCAGCGAGCGAGCCTACAGTTGCGACGCGCGCAGGTCATCCTGCTGTTCGTCGTCGCGCTGCCGACGATCGCGCTGCTCGCCGTCGGCGTGGTGCTGATCGCGACCGCCTCGGGCAGCACGCCGGCGATCGTCCTGGGCGTCCTGGTGCTGACGTTCTGCACCAGCGGGATCACCGGCTGGATCCTCGGCAGCGTGTTCGTGTCCAAGGGCGCCGCGCTGGTCCGGATCCAGAACGACTTCGTGTCGCACGTCTCGCACGAGCTGCGCACGCCGCTGACCTCGATCCACCTGCTGATCGACTCGCTGCGCGACGGCCGGCTCGACGCCGCCGATCGGCCCCAGGTGATCTCGCTCCTGGCGCGCGAGACCCACCGGCTCGAGGTCCTGGTCGGCCGCGTGCTCGAGCTGTCCAAGCTGCAGTCGAGCTACGTCTACGCCCGCGACGTGCTCGACCTGAGCTCGGTCGTCGACGAGTCGATCGCCGCGTTCGACGCGATCACCCTGCCGCAGCCCACGTCGATCAGCCGCGCGATCCCGTCGCACCTGCAGGTCGTCGGCGACCGGCCGATGCTGGTCCGCGCCGTGGTCAACCTCCTGACCAACGCGTGGAAGTACACCGGCGACGACAAGCACATCGAGATCGCGGCGATCGAGACCCGGCGGTGGATCGATATAGTCGTGCGCGACAACGGCGCCGGCATCGACCCGAGCGAGCAACGCACGATCTTCGAGCAGTTCCAGCGCGGCCGCGCGGCCGACGCCAGCGGCGCGGCCGGGCTGGGCCTGGGCCTGTCGTTCGTCAGCGCGATCGTCCGCGGCCACCACGGCAAGCTCGACTTCGAGTCGCGGCCCGGCAGCACCGCGTTCCGGATCCGGCTGCGCCGCGAGCGGCTCGCGATCGCGCCGGCCCGGAGCCTGGGCTCGTGACCGGCCGGATCCTGATCGTCGAGGACGACGACGCGATCGCCACCGGCCTGGCGCTGAACCTCAAGCTCGCCGGTCACACCAGCGCGATCGCCCGCGACGGGGTCGACGCCCTCGCGCACGCCGAGCAGGAGGACTTCTGCCTGATCCTGCTCGACATCAACCTGCCCAAGAAGAACGGGCTCGAGGTCCTGACCGCGCTGCGCGCCTCCGACAACGTCGTGCCGGTGATCGTGCTGTCGGCGCGCGACGGCGAGTTCGACAAGGTCGCCGCGCTGCGGCTCGGCGCCGACGACTACGTCACCAAGCCGTTCGCGCTCGCCGAGCTGCTCGCCCGGATCGACGCCGTGCTGCGCCGGACCACGCCGACGCCGACGCCCGCGCCCGCCCCCACGCCGCCGCCGCTCCCCGCGCCGGTGGTCGACAAGCTCAGGTTCGACGACGTCGTCGTCGAGGCCGCGCAGCGCCTGGTCACCCGGGCGGGGGTCGAGGTCAAGCTGACCCACCTCGAGTTCGAGCTGCTGCTGTTCTTCGTCACCCACCCCTGCCAGGTGTTCTCGCGCAACCAGCTGTTCAGCCTGGTGTGGGGCCAGTCGGCCGGCTCGGTCCGCACGGTCGACAACTTCGTCGGCCAGCTGCGCAAGCGGTTCGAGGCCAATCCCGAGCAGCCCCGCCGGTTCGTCACGGTGCGGGGCTCGGGCTACCGCTTCGATCCATGACTTGAGGGCCCGGCCGGCGGTAGGCTCGGCGCATGACCGTGTTCGCCAAGATCCTGCGCGGCGAGATCCCCTGCCACCGCGTCTACGAGGACGACCAGGTGCTCGCGTTCCTCGACGTCAACCCGCTGTCGCGCGGCCACGTCCTGGTCATCCCCAAGGACCCCGTCGCGACCCTCGACCAGCTGTCCGACGACGCCGCGGCGGCGATCGGCCGCGTGCTGCCGCGGCTCAGCCGTGCGGTGCTGGCGGCGACGGGCGCGACCGCGTTCAACGTCCTGCAGAACAACGGCGCCGACGCGCACCAGGCCGTGTTCCACGTCCACTTCCACATCATCCCCAAGCTGCCCGACGGCAGCGGCCTGGGCCTCGAGTGGACCCCGACCAAGCTCGCCGACGGCGCCGAGCTCGCGCAGGCGATCGCGGCCAAGCTATGACCCGGGCGGCGATCGCAGCCGTCCTGATCGCGCTCCTCCCCGGCTGCCTGATGACGCGCTACCTCGCGCAGGCCACGCACGGCCAGCTCGAGCTGATCGGCAAGGCGCGGCCGATCGAGGAGGTCGTCCGCGATCCGAGCACGCCGACCCGCACGGCGATGATGCTGGCCGAGATCCCCGAGATCAAGCAGTACGGCCGCGGCTACGGCCTCAAGATCAAGCGCAACTACTCGACGTACTCGGCGCTCGGCCGGCCGGCGGCGGTGTGGTTCGTCGGCGCCGCCGATCCGGTGGCGTTCAAGCCGCTGCGCTGGTGCTTCCCGATCGTCGGCTGCTTCGCCGGGCTCGGCTGGTTCGACGAGGACGACGGCCTGGCCCAGAAGCGCGACCTCGACGCGCGGGGCTACGACACGATCATCCGCCCGGCCGCGGCCTACTCGACCGGCGGCTGGTTCACCGATCCGGTGCTGTCGACCATGCTCGGCGGCGGCGACGACGCGCTGCCCGAGCTCGCCAACGTGATCCTCCACGAGTCGGTGCACGCCACGGTGCTCGTGCCCGACGAGCCGTTCTTCAACGAGAGCTTCGCGTCGTACATCGCCGACCAGCTGACCGATCACTGGATCGCGGTCCGGTTCGGCCCGGGCTCGCCCGAGGACCTGGCATGGACGCTCGGCCAGGCGGTGCGACTGCCACGCACCGCGCGCATGCTCGACGCCTACGATCAGCTCAAGGCGCTGTACGACGGCAAATTACCGCGCGATCAAAAGCTCGCGGCCAAGGCCAAGATCATCGTCGAGCTGGTCGGCGACCTCAAGCTGCGCAAGCGGCCCAACAACGCGTCGCTGACCGAGACCCGGGTCTACAACGGCGGCGCGGCGCCGATCGCCGATGCGCATCGCGCGTGCGGCGATGTGCGCGCGCTCGTGATCGCCGGCCGGACGCTGACCCGCGCGGATTTCCAGAAGACGTTGCAGGACGACCTGACGCCGGTCGCGCGCACGCTGGCGGCGCGGTGCAAGGCCACCGATGTGCATCGATAAGCACCGCGCGGTTCGCACAAAATCATGAAATGAAACTGGCGCACACACCATCGGCGGGCTCACCATCGCCGGCGATGCGTGCGCTCGTCGGGATCGTCGTTGCCTCCTCTGTCCTCGCGGCTACCCCGGCGGTCGCGCTCGCCAGAAAGGCGAGTGACGACAAGCACCACAAGCTCGCCGACAAGCGCGGCAAGAAGCTCACCGCGAGCCGCGCGCCGCAGGGCGACAGCAAGTCGACCAAGACCCGCGCCGCGCGGATCACCGCCACGCGCGGCCGCGAGCGGATCGAGCCGCGCGAGCTGGCGCACGGCCAGAGCGTCGGCGTGCCGTGGTCGGGTCGGCTGCAGCACGCGTCGCAGCTGCCGTCGGGCGACGGCTACGTCATCCGCCACCCGTCGCGCGCGTTCGGCACCGAGACCACCGTCGCGATGATCGAGCGCGCGGTCGGCGAGACGATCGAGGCGTTCCCCGACCAGCACGCGCTGGCGATCGGCGACATCTCCACCGAGTCCGGCGGCCGGATCTCGGATCACCGCTCGCACCAGGCCGGGCGCGACGTCGACATCGGCCTGTTCTACTCCGAGCAGCCGCAGGGCTACCCCGAGAGCTTCGTCCACGCGACCCGGGACAACCTCGACTGCGCCGCGACCCTCAAGCTGATCCAGAGCTTCTACGCCACGCGCAACGACGACGGCGGCGTGCAGATGATCTTCCTCGACTACGACGTGCAGGGCATCCTCTACAACTGGGCCGTCGACCACGGCTTCAGCGAGGACCGCCTCGACCGGATCTTCCAGTATGGCCACGGCCGCGGCGGCAGCGATGCCCTGGTCCGCCACTGGCCAAACCACGACAACCACATCCACGTCCGCTTCAAGTGCCCCGACGCGGACAGCTCCTGCCACGACTGATGGCGCGTGACGCGCCGCGGCGCGCGCGGCCTTAACCCTTGAGCTTACGGTACCAGTCGCCGGCCTTGGCGACCACGCCGTCGCCGTAGAGCTGCTTGATCATGCCGCGCAGCCGGTCCGGCGCGTCCTTGGGCTGGCGGAAGCTCATCATGTTGACCGGGAGCGAGATGACCTGCTCGGCGGTCGACTTGACGCGCGAGAACTCGCGGATGCCCTCGTCGCCGTGGATCCGGCCGAACCCGGAGTCGCCGACGCCGCCGAACGGCAGCGCCGGGATGCCCGAGAACGCCATCACGGCGTTGACCGCGGTCATGCCGGTCCGCAGCTTGTCGGCGATCGCGCGCGCGGCCTTGCCAGCGAACACGGTCGAGCCCAGGCCGTAGCGCGAGTCGTTGGCGAGCTTGACCGCCTCGTCGGTCGAGCCGACCTTCTGGATCGGGATCACCGGGCCGAAGGTCTCGTCGGTCATGATCTTCATCTGGTGATCGACGCCGGTCAGCACGGTCGGCTGGATGTAGCTGCCGCTGATCGCGTCGGGACCGCCGGTGTGGACCACGGCGCCGCGCGCGATCGCATCTTCGAGGTGGTCGCGGACGATCGCGACCTGCGCCGGGCTGGTCATCGCGCCGAGGTGGCCGTCGTCGCCGCCGACCTTGAGCTCGCGGACCTGCTTGACGACCTCGTCGACGAACGCGTCGTGGACCGACTCGGCGACGTAGACCCGCTCGACCGAGATGCAGGCCTGGCCGGCGTTGGTCAGCGCGCCGAACACGCAGGCCTCGGCGGCCTTGGTCAGGTCGGCGTCGTCGGCGACGATCATCGGATCCTTGCCGCCGAGCTCGAGCAGCACCGGGGTCAGCCGCTCGGCCGCGGCGACCATCACCCGGCGGCCGGTCGCCGCCGAGCCGGTGAACGCGATCTTGTCGACGGCGGACCGGGCGAGCGCCGCGCCGGTCGCGCCCGCGCCGGTCACGACCTGCAGCAGATCGGGCAGCCCGAACGTCGCGGCGGCGATCTCGGCGACCTTGACCGCGAGCAGCGGGGTCAGCTCGCTCGGCTTCCACACCACGGCGTTGCCGGCGGCGAGCGCGTAGGCGATCGAGCCCATCGGCGTGAACAGCGGGTAGTTCCACGGGCCGATCACACCGACCACGCCCAGCGGGTGGTAGCTGACCGTCGCGCGGAAGTTGGCGAGCACGCCGGCCGAGACCTTGCGCGGCGCGAGCGCGGTCTCGGCGCACGCGGTCGCGTGGGCGATGTGGCTCAGCGCCATCATGACCTCGGTCAGCGCCTCGAGCTCCGGCTTGCCGTTCTCGCGGTGCATCAGCTCGGCGAGCTCGTCGGCGTGCGCCGCGATCGCCTTGCGGAACACGGTCAGCTCCTCGCCGCGCGCGGTGAACGACAGCGCGCCCCAGCGTTCGGCGGCGACTCGCGCCCGTGCGACCGCGGCGTCGACCTCCGCCGCGCTGTGGACCGGCACCGTGCCGACCAGCTCGCGGGTCGCGGGGTTGAAGCTCGACAAACGCTCGGGGGTCGGGGTCGCTGCGGTGGCCATGTCCGCACCATGGCACAGACGGTGGGCCGCGGCTCAGACCGCGACGACGATCGCGATCACGATCACGACGAGCAGCACGGCGACGACGCCGAGGGCGATCCAGGGCTTGTTCGAGCGCAGCTGGATGCTGGGGTCGTCGGCCTGCGCCCGGGGGTACTGGAGCGGCGGCGGCGGCGGCTGTGGCACCGGCGGCGGCTGCATCGGCGCCATCGTGCCGATGATCGTCGAGCCGTGCGCGTGCGAGGCGTGCGGGATCGCGGCCGGGAACGACGGCGCGGTCTGCGCGCCGGGCGGCGCGACCGGCACCAGCATCGGCGGCGGCGTGTGCGAATGCGAGTGCGGGTGCTGCAGCACCGGCGGCGGCGTGTACTGCGGCGGCGGCGTGTGCTGCGGCGGCGGCTGCAGCATCGGCGGCGGCGTGTGGTGCGGCTGCGGCATCGGCTGCGGTTGCAGCATCGGCCGCGGCGTGTGGTGCAGCATCGGCGGCGGCGTGTAGTGCTGCGGCGGCGGCGTGCGGTCCTGCCCCGGCACCGCGAACGGCAAGCTCGGCCGCGGCTCGGCCGCGCGCCGCGGGCTCGGCACGAGCTGATCCAGCGCGTGCTGCACGTCCTGCTTGTTCGACAGGATCAGCGTCTCGTCGTTCTCGTTCTCGTCGCCGTCGTCGGGCTCGTCGGCGGGCTCGCCGCCGGGCCCGCCGTCCGGCCCGAGCTCCATCGGCTCGGCCGTGGTCACCACCGTCATGTCGGCGCTGGCGAGCGCCGCCTGGGTCGCCTGCTCGATCCACGGCTCCTTGCGGACGCCGAACAGCTGGGTCATGAACCGGCTCATCGCCGTGTTCGAGCCGGTCAGCTGGGCGCGCACCGCGAACGCGTCGAGCGCCTCGATCATCTCCTGCGCGGTCTGGAACCGGGCCGACGCGTCGTTGGCGAGCGCGGTCAGGATGATCGCCTCGAGCTCGCGCGGGAAGCCCGGCACGATCGTCGTCGGCAGCACCAGATCGCCGGCGACGATCCGCTTCATCGTCTCGAAGTCGTCCTTGCCCTTGAACGCGCGGCGCAGCGTCGCCAGCTCGTAGAGCACGATGCCGAGCGCGAAGATGTCGCTCCGGCGATCGATCGGATTGCCCTTGCACTGCTCGGGCGACATGTAGCCGTACTTGCCCTTGATCGTCCCGCCCATCGTCTGGGTCGCGCGCTCGTCGGCCTTCGCGATGCCGAAGTCGAGCACCTTGATCGCGCCGTCGTAGCCGACCATGATGTTGGCCGGCGAGACATCGCGGTGGACGATGTTGAGCGGCTGGCCGTTCTTGCCGCGGCGCTCGTGGGCGTGGTGCAGGCCGGCCGCGGCGCCGCTGATGATCATCACCGCGAGCTCGAGCGGGATCGCCCAGTTGCGCCGGATCGTGGTCTCGAGCAGCGTGCGCGTGTTCTCGCCGTGCACGAACTCCATCGCCATGAAGTACGCGCCGTCGGCCTGGTCGACCTCGAACACCTGCGCGATGTTCTGGTGGTTTAAGGTCGCGGCCAGCTTGGCCTCGTCCAGGAACATCGTGACGAACCGCTGGTCCGACGCGCGCTCGCGCAGGATGGTCTTCAGCACGACATGGCGCTCGAACGAGCCCAGCCCGGACTGGCGCGCGAGATAGATCTCCGCCATCCCGCCGGTCGCGAGATGACTCAGCACCTCGTATCGGCCGATCCGCACCGGACCGGCATCCGCGGGCTCCGGCGCCACGGCGGAAGGATCGACTGCTTGGTGCAGCCTGTCAAGGCGAGCTGCGTTACGGCGGCGTGGCACGCACCGGCGCGGGCGCGCGCAACACGCTCAGCGCCGTGACCAGCCCGAGCACGATCGCCACCGCGAACAGCGTGACGCCGCGATCGATCGCGAACGGCATGCCGTTATCGGGGCGGGTCGCGAGGAACCCCGCGCCGGCGAGCGCGGCCGTGATGGTCGCGACCAGCGCCGTCCGCGCCGCGAGCCTGGGCACGCGGCGCGAGGCCACGCCCCCGGCGACGATCACCAGCACGAACATCGCGATCAGCCCCGCCGCCCACGTCGCCTTGCCGAACCGCAGCCAGCGCACGCTGCCGCCGGCCCATGCCAGATCACCCGAGCCGCCGAACGGACTTCGCGAGCCGAACGGTCCGACCGTGACGTCGCCGATCGACCACCACTGTCCGGCCTGCACCGATAGGGCAAACGCCGAGGCGGCGAGCAGCGCGAGGACCACGATGAGCCAGCGGAGCTTCAAGGCGGCGCATTGTGATGGCGAGGAGCGTCGATCGCAACGCGAATCTGGCACGCCCTGACAGTTCTCGCGAAAATCGCATACCTAC
>DASWOO010000475.1:0-3577 GCA_036404335.1 Kofleriaceae bacterium | reverse complement strand
GTTCGAGGAGCGTCCGATGTTCGTCATCGCCACGCCGGTGTTCGGCGGAGCGCTCGCGGTCGCAAGTCAATGGGTCGCCGACCGCGGGCAGGTGCGCCAGCAGCGGTGGCGGCTCGCCGAGGCCCTGGCGATCAGCGCGATCGGACTCTACGTGGCCTGGCAGGCCTACCTGGTGCTCGCCGACCTCCGCATCCTCGACTTCACGCCGACCTGGACCATGTCACCCGCGCGGCTCGTCCACGGCATGGTTCAACTCGCGGCGAGCAACGGCCGGTCGAGCTGGTTCTGGTGGTTCGTCGAAGCGGCGGTCGTCTTCGGGATGGTCGTCTACTTGATGCGCACGGTCGATACCGAGGTGCCGTTCTGCGAGCGATGCCACGCGTGGACCATGGTGATCTCGAGCTTCGAGCTCGCGGAGCGCGACACGTCCGACGCCGCGGCCCGGCTGCTGGCGGGCCAGGCCGCCACGCTGGCCGACCTGAGGCCCAGGCCGGCGGGCGAGCCCGACTATGCGCTCGTCCGCGTCTATCGCTGCCCGTGCGCGACGAGCCGATACGTGTCGCTCGATCGCGCGCATCGATCGGCAGGCGAGCGCAGCGGCTTGAGCACCGGTGCCGTCGCGATCGGCGGCCGCCCGTCAATTCACGTCTCGGTCGGCTCGCCCGCGACCACGGACCTGACGCCCGTCGTGACCAACCTGGTGATCGACGAAGCTGCCGAGCGGGCCCTCGCCTCGGCACGCAGCGAGCTCGCCAAGCGGCACCACTGACCCGCGCGTCCAACGATCTACGGCGGGGCGAGGGCGGCGAGGCACGGCGCGAACACCCGACCCACGTCGACGTACGGACCATCGGCCAGCGCGGCGATCGTCGGCGCCCAGGCCGGGCCGGTCGCCAGCGCGGCGAGCTTCGCACGCGGCATGTGGACGATCGCGCACAGGTCCGGCGTGCTCGCGTCGGAGCCGAGCGCGTGCTCGCGACGGCGACGCTTGGGCCGGCTCACGCCTCCGCGCGGGCCTGGACTTCGATCTCGAGCTTGACCTTGTCGCCGATCGCGACGCCGCCGGTCTCGAGCAGCGCGTTGCCGTACTTCACGCCGAACTCCTCGCGGCTGATCGTCCCGTGCGCGGAGACGCCGATGATGGTCTGGGCGTACGCATTCTTGGTCACCCCTGCGAACTCGACATCGAGCGCGATCGACTTGGTCACGCCGCGCAACGTGAGATCGCCGTGGACCACGTAGTCATCGCCCTTCTTCTCGATCTTCGTGCTGGTGAACGTGATCTTCGGGTGCGCCGCCGCATCGAAGAAGTCCCCGGTTCGCAGGTGGGTGTCGCGATCGGCGTTCTTGGTGTCGATGCTCGCGACGTCGATCTCGCCGGTGACCTGCGACTTGGTGAAGTCCGCGGGATCGAGCTCGAACGTGCCCGAGAACGTCGTGAACGATCCACGAACGGTGGTGACCATCATGTGGCGCACCGAGAAACCGACGTGAGTGTGAACGGGGTCGACGATCCACTTCATGCAGCAGGTGTAGCGCGAGCGCGAGCGTTCATCGCGTCGAGACCGTTGTCATCAGAGCAAAACACTGTCGGCTCCAGCGCCGGGGCGCGCGATCAACGCGAGCCGCGCGGTCGTCTAGGCAACCTTCGACCCGACACGTCCCGGCAGCCGGATGCCGAGCTCGCTGGCGAGGCAGGTGCGGCCGCGCGGGCTCAGGCGCAGGGCGCGCGTGTCGGGGATGCGGGCGACCCAGCGCTGGACGAAGAACACGCGCGCCACGGCGGCGCCGGCACGGCCGGCCAGGTGCGGGGTGCGTTCGGTCCAGTCGAGGCAGGCGCGGCTGAGCGGGCGGATGGCGGCGCGCTCGATCGGCTGCCCGTGGCTCTCGAGCCAGTCGAACAGCGGCGTGGCGGGCTCGAACGTGTCGGTCGTGCGGTACAGCCAGCCGAGCTCGACGAGGCGGGTCGCGACCGCGACGCCGAGCAGGCCGGCGAGGTGGTCGTAGCAGGTGCGGGCGAAGCGCAGGTGATCGATCCCGGTGGCGTGGCCGCCCGGACCGGCGAGCGCGGCGATGCGCTCGAGCAACTCGGCGGCGTCGGGCCCAGCGAGGCGGACGCGGCGCTCGCGGCCGACCTGCTCGACCGAGGCCAGCCCGGCCTCGACCAGACGCTGCAGGTGGCTCGACGCGGTGGCCGGCGTGATCGCCGCGCGGCGCGCGAGGCGGCCGATCGGGTGGGCCTCGCCGTCGAGCAGCGCGTCGAGCATGGCCGCGCGCGACGGATCGGCCAGGACGCCGGCGAAGCCGGCGATGCCCGACGTGCGCGCCGGACGCGGGGCAGCGAGGTCGCGGCGCGGCACGTCAGGCTCGCGAGCCCGCCGCCCACGCCGCCGACACGTCGCGCGCCGCCGCGACGTGGTCGACCACGAGGATCAGCTGGTGGTCGTGATCGCTGTACATGGCCTCGATGTTGATGCCGGCGCCGGCCATCGCGCGCGCCAGCTTGCCGATCTGGCCGGGCGTGCCCTGATCGAGCCGCTGGACCACGACGTCGCGCGCGGTGGCGTCGTAGCCCGCGGCGCGCACGAGCTCCGCCGCGCGCGGCGCGTCGGCGACCAGGAAGTGCACCGTGCCGGCGTCGCCGGTGACGAAGCCGCCGCCGCCCTCGACGCTGATCGCGTGGCCCGCCAGCAGCTCGCCGAGCTCGGCCAGCGCGCCCGGCCGGTCGGCCAGCCGGACCGCGAGGTCACCGCGCGGCGGGGCCGCGGGCGCGGCGCGGCCGAAGGTCAGCGTCGGGCGATGCCGCACCGGGAAGTTGCAGGATCGCGCGATGAAGCACTCGGCGTGCGCCTCGTCGTGCAGCGCGGTCGCGAGCTCGAGGTTCGCGCCCTCGGCCAGCGTGACCTGCGGCGCCAGCACGACCTCCTCGAACTGGCCGCTGCCCTTGCCGTCGAGCGCCAGGAGGCCAGTGGCGTCGTCGCGATAGGCTTCGACCCGGACGCCGCGCCGCGCGCACAGCGCGAGGTACGCCAGCATGTGGCACGACGCCAGCGCCGCGACCAGCAGCTCCTCGGGGTTGTGGCGCTGCGGGTCGCCGCGGAACAGCGGATCGGCGCTGCCGATCACGTCGGGCTTCCCCGCGATCGACACGCGATGCTCGCGGCTGTAGCCGCGATACGTTGCCGTGCCGTCGCCGGTGTTGCCTTCCCACAGGAGCTGCAGCCGGTACTCGTGGCGCTTCATGTCGCCACCATAGCGAAGCATGGCTTCGACGCGCATCGAAGCGTCGGGTGTGCACACGGTCGTGGGCACCTTCTGTTGTCAGCGCTGCGCCATGATCGGTCAGACCAATGTTGGGAGCTTTTTGCCCCACCGGCAGTACAACGAAGACGATGCAAGAGCGACGCAGCGCCCCGCACGGCGCGATGGGCCCCGGCGCCAAGCACGACGATCACCCGGGCCCCGGCAAGTCGACGCTGGTCGGCAAGATCACCGGGCCGGCCCACGCCAAGGCCGCCAAGGCGGTCAAGGGCGGCGACGACAACGTCGACATCGATCACCTCAACACCGAGCACGC
>DASWOO010000474.1:0-7894 GCA_036404335.1 Kofleriaceae bacterium | reverse complement strand
CTCGGCCAGCTGCGGACCGTGCTGATCGATGCGATGGCGGGCCAGATCGCGTTGACGAGTGCGGCGTGCGAGCACGACCCCGACAGCCCGTTCGGCGCCGACACCGTGGACACCCAGGCGGCGCTCGTCACCGAGGTCGCTCGCGGCGCGCTCGACGACGCGACCCTGGCGCGCGCGCTGGCGGGCATCGACCTCGAGCTGTTCGGCGACGCCGTGCCCGGGCTGCGCGGTGACCTGCGGGTCGTGCCGCTCGCCGAGGTGCTGCAGCTGTTCGATCTGCAGGAGCAGTCCGGCGTGCTCACCGTCGAGCGCACCGGGGCGCGGGTCGACATCTTCTTCAAGCGCGGCCGGGTCGAGCAGGCCACGGCGCTGGGCGTGCCCGACGAGTTCCAGCTCGGCCGGTTCGTGCTCGACGCCGAGCTGATGCCGCGCGCCGAGCTCGAGCAGTTCCTCGAGTCGCGCACCCCGAGCCCGAAGCTGATCGGCCAGCAGCTGGTCAAGCTCGGGTTCCTCGCCGACGCCGACCTCAAGGCGTGCCTGACCCGGCAGACCAGCGAGCTGATCTACGAGATCCTGCGCTGGCGCCACGGCCGGTTCCGGTTCGCCGCCGGCGTCGAGCCGCCGCCGAGCGTGATCGACGCCGCGCTCGGGCTCGACGTCGAGGCCGTGCTGATGGAGGGCTACCGTCGGGTCGACGAGTGGCACCTGATCGAGCGCGCGATCGACAACTTCGACATCGTGTTCCTGCGCAACGAGCACTCGGTGGCGCAGATGGGCCGCGGCCGGCTGACCCGCGACGAGCTGGCCGTGCTCGAGCTGGTCAACGGCAAGCACACGGTGCAGGAGATCATCCGCAAGTCGCGGATGGGCTCGTTCGAGGTCTCGAAGATGCTGTACCGGCTGCTGTCGATCAAGCTGGTCCGCCGTCGGGTCCAGCCCGTCGCGGTCTAGGTCCAGGCGCGGCCGGGCGATTCCGGGCGATAGTGTCGCCCCATGCGAACCATTCTCGGCACCGCGATCGTGCTCGTCGCCGCCTCGGCGCAGGCCGCCCCCAAGGTCACCGTGCTCAAGGCGGCGCGCCTGTTCGACGGCAAGTCGGACCGGGTGGCGTCGCCGGGCGTCGTCGTCGTCCAGGACGGCAAGATCGTCGCCGCCGGCAGCAAGCTCAGCGAGCCCGTCGGCGCCGAGGTCATCGATCTCGGCAACGCGACCCTCTTGCCCGGGCTGATGGACGCCCACACCCACCTGACCGACGAGGCGTCGAGCGACTGGAAGAAGGACGAGCTCGATCACTTCAAGAAGCCGATCCCGCAGTACGCGATCGAGTCGACCGCGTACGCCAAGCGGACGCTGCTCGCCGGGTTCACCACGGTGCGCGACCTCGGCTCGACCGACCTGCTCGACATCGGCCTGCGCAACGCGATCAACGCCGGCATCGTCCCCGGGCCGCGCATGCTGGTCTCGGTCCACGCGATCTCGGCGCGCGGCGGTCACTGCGACGGCACCGCGGGCTACGTCCCCGGCCTGCTCAAGGAGCCGGGCCCCGAGGAGGGCGTCGCCGACGGCCCCGATCAGATCCGCGCGGCGGTGCGGTTCAACACCAAGCACGGCGCCGACGTGATCAAAGTCTGCGCGTCGGGCGGCGTGCTGTCGCTGACCGACAAGGTCGACTCGCCGCAGCTGACCCAGGCCGAGCTCGACGCGCTGGTCAGCGAGGCCCACGCGCTCGGCCGCCGCACGGCCGCGCACGCCCACGGCGCCGAGGCCGCCAAGCGCGCGGTCCGCGCCGGCATCGACTCGATCGAGCACGGCTCGTTCGTCGACGACGCGGGCCTCGATCTGATGAAGCAGAAGGGCACCTACTTCACGTTCACCCCGGTCAGCTGCATCAACGACCGGCTCAAGACCGCCGGCGCGCCGCCCAACATCGTCGCCAAGGCGGCCGCCGCGACCCTGGCCGCCAGCACCACGTTCAAGCACGCGCTCGCCAAGGGCGTGAAGCTGTCGTTCGGCTCCGACGCCGCGGTGTGCCCGCACGGCTCGCAGGTCGGCCAGTTCGCGGTCATGGTCGGCCTCGGCATGAAGCCGCTCGCGGCGATCCGCTCGGCGACCTCGGTCGACGCCGCGCTGCTCGGAATCGACGACAAGCTCGGCACGCTCGAGGCCGGCAAGATCGCCGACGTCATCGCCGTGCCCGGCGATCCGACGGCCGACATCACGGCGATGGAGAAGGTGCTGTTCGTGATGAAGGACGGAACGGTCTATCGCAACGATAGCCGGAAGTGATCAGGCGAACAGCGGGCGGGCGGCGGCGATGTCGGCGTGGATCTGGGCGATCAGCGCGTCGACCGAGGTGAACTTGAGCTCCTCGCGCAGCCAGGCGAAGAACGTCACGCGGGCGCGGCGATCGTAGATGTCGCCGGCCCAGTCGAGGACGTGGACCTCGAGGACGAGCTTGCCCTCGTCGGTGAACGTCGGGTTGGTGCCGAGGCTGGCGACCGCGGGCAGCGGTGGGCCGCCCTCGACGCTGAGGGTCACGGCGTAGATCCCGGGCGCGATCGGGAGGTCGACGTCGGTCGCGATGTTGGCGGTCGGGATGCCGATCGTGCGGCCGCGCTTGGCGCCGTGGACCACGACGCCGTCGACGTCCCAGCGCCGGCCGAGCACGGGGGCGACGCGGTCGAGCGCGCCGGCGCGCAGCAGCTGGCGGATCCGGCTCGACGACGCGGCCTCGCCGTCGATCGTCACCTGCGGGACGATCGCGACGTCGACCCCGGCCCGGGCGCCGTGCGCGCGCAGGCTGTCGACCGTGCCGGTGCGGCCGGCGCCGTACGAGAAATCGTAGCCGACGACCAGCGCGCGGGCGCGCAGCGCACCGAGCAGGATGTCGTCGACGAACGCGTCGGCGGAGATGTCGGCGAGCTCGCGGGTGAACGGCTCGACGACCACGGCGTCGACCCCGGCCTCGGCGAACAGCTCGAGCCGGCGCGCCATCGACGCGACCGCGGCGGGCCCGCCCGATGGCCCCAGCACCGACGACGGGTGCGGATCGAACGTCAGCGCGACGGTCTGGACGCCGTGCGCCGCGGCGAGCTCGCGGGCCCGGGCGATCAGCGCGCGGTGGCCGGCGTGCAGGCCGTCGAAGTTGCCGATCGCGATCGCGGCGCCGTCCCACGCGGGAGCGTTGCGGTAGCCGGACACGACCTGCATGGCAGGGGTAGCCTAGCGCGAAGCGCGCGCGGTGTGCGCGGCCGGCGGCGCCTGCGTCGCCTGGGCAGCCGACCGGCGCTCGATCGCGGTCCAGGCCGGCGGCAGGACGATCAGGGCGACGAGGGTCGCGCCGGTGATCGCCTGGCCCGACGGGATCCGGATCAGCCCGGCCAGCCGGCCGATCGCCAGGCCGGCGAGCAGCGCGGCGAGCCCGACGGTCGCCGTGCCGGGGGCGCCGGCGCGCAGATCGACGAGCACGGCGCCGGCGAGCGCGGCGGCCAGCGCGGCCTCGGCGTAGCGGGCGCGGACCAGCGCGGCGAGCCCGGCGAGCCCGGCGACGGCGGTCAGCGGGCCGAGGGCCTCGCCGGCGCGCGCGGCGAGCACGGACAGCGGCGCCGGGCTCGCCGCGCCGCCGAACCACGCCAGGGCGAGCGCGGGCCACGACGCCGGCGCGATCAGCGCGAGCAGGATCGCGGCGGCGCCGGCCAGCGGGACGGCGACCGCCCAGCGCGGCCGGTCCCAGCGCAGGGTCATCAGCCGCGCGCCGGCGATCGCGATCAGCGCGACGAACCGCGGGTCGAGCACGGCGGCCACGATCGCGGGCGCGACGGCGACCAGCGGCGAGAACGGGAACGCCGGCTCGTCGGCCTCGGCGTCGCCAGGCTCGCCGGGCTCGGGCGGCAGCGGCTCGGCGGCCGGGCCGCGCGCGAGCTCGGCGATCGCCCACGCCGCGGCGGCGACCGCGACCACCGCGTGCGACATCACCGGCGCGCCGAGCGAGGCCCACGACGCGACCGCGAGCAGCGGCGCGAGCACCGCGCCGGTCAGCGCGGCCGGCGAGTCCCCGGCGAGCACGCGCACGACCGCCGCGATCGCCGCGCCGGCGAGCGCGACCGTGGGCGGGACGTCGAGCGCGATCGCCGCGCCGCCGCACACCACGCCCATCGCGGGGACCACGACCCAGGATCGCATCGCCAGACAGTCCGGGACCGCGGGGGTTCGAGCAAGTTTTTGCGCCGCGCGCGTGCGGATATAGAAGCGCGGTAGGCTGCGCGCTTGTCGGATGCCAACCACGCCGCGCTCGGCCTCGTGCGCGCTTACCTGTCGCGCTACCTCGCCGTGCACGCCCGGCAGCGCCCGGCGGACCGCACCAGCGCCTACGGCCCGTCGAGCGAGGAGGTCGCGGGCGTGCTCGCCGGTCAGATCGCGGCGGGCGATCCCGGTCACGACGGTGAGGTCGCGTCCGCGCTCGCCGCGCTCAAGCAGGCGCTGGCCGCGCGGCCCGAGCCGCTGCTCGCCCGGTTGATCCGGGTGTTCGCGCTGAGCGAGCTCGACGCCGCGATCGTCTGCGTGCTGCTCGCGCCCGAGCTCGACCACGCGCTCGAGCGCGCCTACACGTTCGCGCTCGACGACTTCACCCGCAAGCGCGGCGATCTCGGCTTCGTCGCGCGGCTGATCGCCGGCGGCGACCCGGCGATGATCGACCGCGTGCTGCTGCGATTCGACGACCAGGCGCCGCTGCGCCGGCTCGGCGTGATCACGGTCGGCGCCGCGGCCGACGCGCCGGCGACGATGCGCCCTGCCCGGCTCGCCGACCGCGTCGTCGGCTTCCTGCGCGGCCACGACACGCTCGACGAGCTGGTCCACGGCCTGGTCCGGATCAGCGACCTGGCGCCGCGCCGCACCGACGTGGTCATGGATCCCGAGCTGGTCCAGCGCATCGCCCGCGCGCTCGACGAGCGCCACGCCCCGCCGCGCGTGCTGCTCGCCGGCCCCGAGGGCGCCGGGCGCGGCCTCATCGCCGAGGCGCTGCTCGGCGAGCGCGGCCGGTCGTGCGTGCGGATCGACCTGGCGGGCATCGCCGGCGAGACCCGGATGACCGAGCGGCTGGCCGCGGCGTTGCGCGAGGCCGCGCTGCGCGACGCCGCCGCGATCCTCGACGGCGGCACGGCGATCGACCGCGACGTGCCGCGGGCGCTCGTCCACGCGATCGCCGGCGCGGTCGCCGACCTCGCGGTGCCGATCGTGTTCACGCTCGCCGGCCACCCGCCGTGGCTCGCCGAGATCGCGCCGAGCCTGGTCGAACTCGACGTCCCGGCGCCGGTGTTCCGCGAGCGGATCGAGCTGTGGCGCCGCGCGCTGGCCGACACGCCGATCGCCGACGACGAGCTCGAGGTCGTCGCCACCCGCTACGCGTTCACCGGCGCGACGATCGCCCGCGCCGCCCACCGCGCCGCCCAGGCCGCGCGGCTGCGCGACCCCGACGAGCCGGTGGTCACGCTCGACGACCTCGGCGAGTCGGCGCGGCTGATGTTCTCGCGCCGGCTTGGCACGATGGCGCAGCGGATCCCGATCGGCTTCCAGTGGAGCGACCTCGTGCTACCGCGCGACACCAGCGAGGCGGTGCGCGAGGTCGTGCGGTTCGCGCGCTACCGGTCGTTCCTGCTCGAGGAGTGGGGGTTCGCGGCCAAGCTGCCGTACGGCCGCGGCGTGTCGGCGATCCTGGCGGGCCCGCCCGGCACCGGCAAGACGATGGTCGCGCAGCTGCTCGCCAAGGAGCTGGGCTACGACCTGTATCGCATCGACCTGTCGCAGGTCGTCAACAAGTACATCGGCGAGACCGAGAAGAACCTCGCCCGGATCTTCGATGAGGCCGAGACCTCGCACGCCGTGCTGTTCTTCGACGAGGCCGACGCGCTGTTCGCCAAGCGCACCGACGTCAAGTCATCCAACGATCGCTACGCCAACCTCGAGGTCAACTACCTGCTGCAGCGCATGGAGACCTTCGACGGCGTGACGCTATTGGCCACCAACCTCGAGTCCGGCCTCGACGACGCCTTCAAGCGCCGCGTCCGGTTCTCGATCCAGTTCGAGCTGCCCGAGGAGCCCGAGCGCAAGAAGCTGTGGATCAGCATGTTCCCGCCCAAGGTCCCCCTCGCCCCCGACATCGACTGGGACCGCATCGCCCGCCAGTTCGAGATGGCCGGCGGCTATATCAAGAAGGCCGTCCTGCGCGCCGCGCTCATCGCCGCCGAGTCGCGCCGGCCGATCACCACGGCCGACCTGCTCGAGGCCGCCCGTCAGGAGTATCGCGAGATGGGCCGGATTATTTGAGCTCCGTCCGCGCGGGCTGGCGCCGCTCTGGCGGCCCGTTCACGCCTACATCGCAGTAGACTCGCGGCCTCGTGTTTTCCTCGCTTCGATCAGGGCTGCGCTGGCTGGCGCCGAGCGCGCTCGCCGCAGGATGCGGCGGGGTGATCGCCGGCCTGGTCGAGGCGCGGACCGCGACCGGCCTGGGCGTGATCGGCCTCCTGGCGACCGCCGGGTTCCTCGCGCTGATCGCCGTGCCCGCGCTGCTGATCGGCGGCGCGGCGATCCGCGGCCTGATCGCGGCGTGGCAGCCCGGCGCGGTCGCGGCCGGGTTGACCGACGAGGATGGCGCGGCGCCGCGGCTCGCCGGCTGGGTCGCGGTGATCGTGCTCGGCGCGGTCGCGCTGGCGGCGGCGATGTTCCAGAGCGTCTGGCTCCTGGCGGTGCACACCGCGTTCAAGCCGCTACCCGTCAGCTACCTGGAGCCGATGTTCGCGGTCGGCGTCGTGCTCGGCCTGCTCGCGGTGTCGCGTCCGGCGGCACGGGGATTCGCATGGCTCGCGCGCAAGCTCGACGCGCGCTGGCAGCGCCGCGGCCATCGCACCCTGCTCCGCCCGCGGCTGATCTTCGGCGTGCCTGTCATGATCGGCGGCTTCGCGCTACTCGCGATCTGGCTGTGGATCATCAAGCCGCGGATCGGCCCGCTCGATCTATCGCCGCTGATCGCGCCGGTGATCGCCGTCGCCCTCGCGATCGTCACGCACCTCGGTCACGGCCTGCTCGGCCGGGCGCGGCGGCCGCTCGGCGTTGTGGTCTCGATCGTCGGCCTCGCCGCCATGGCCGCGGCGATCGTCGCGCCGTTCGTCCGGCCGTCGGTCACGCTCGAGATCTGGGGCGACCAGCCGCTCGCCGGCCTGGCGATCGAGGGCCTGTTCGACCTCGACGCGCTGCGCGACCGGATCTCGACCACCGAGCTCCGCCCCGAGCTCAAGCCGGGCGCCGCGCACCCCGACATCGTGCTGATCACCATCGACACCGTGCGCGCCGATCACACCCCGCCGTACAACGGCACCGCCGACATGCCCGCGCTGCGCGAGCTCGGCCAGCGCGGCAGCGTGTTCGAGTGGGCGTTCGCGCCGAGCAACGTCACCCGGCGCTCGGTGCCGTCGATGGTGATCGGCCTGTCGCCCAACCACGTGCGCGGCCGGGTCGTCGGCTGGGCGCTGCGGGTCGACCCGCGCCACGTCCTGCTCGCCGAGCGGATGCGCGCCGGCGGCTACGCCACCGCCGGCTTCATGTGCTGCGACGGGTTCTGGAGCAAGAAGGTCCACACCGGCCTCGAGCGCGGCCTCGATCACCTCGAGATCGATCCGGTCGGCCCGCAGCTCGCCCGCGCCGCGCACGCCTGGCTCGCCGCGCGCGAGCAGCAGGCCGGCGCGCCGCCGCTGTTCGTGTGGATGCACATCCTCGAGCCGCACAACTGGACCCAGCTCGGCCCCACGCCCGCCGACGACGCCGGCCGCCGGCGCCAGTACGATCGCGCGCTGGCCGGGGCCGACCAGATGCTGCAGCAGGTGATGTCGGCGTTCGCCGA
>DASWOO010000473.1:0-4643 GCA_036404335.1 Kofleriaceae bacterium | reverse complement strand
ACTCGAGCGTGACGTTGCCGTCCTGGGTGCCCTCGAGGTTGTTGGGGCTCCAGGTCTCGCCGGTCACCGGGTCGGTGATCTCGACCTTGACGTCGTCGAGCACGGTGTCGAAGCCGTAGCCCTGATCGAGGCCGAGCCCGTAGTAGATCGGCATGTAGGTTGAGCCCGGCTGGCGGCAGGCCTGGACCGCGCGGTTGAACACCGAGCGGTCGTAGTCGTGGCCGCCGACCATCGCGACGACGTAGCCGGTGTGGTGATCGGCGGTGAAGATCGCCGACTGCGGATGCGGCACCTGCTCGAGCCGGACGGTCTCGCTGTGGCTGGCGTCCCACTCGGGCTGGCTGTCCGACGGCAGCCAGTTGGGGTTCTTGCCCTCGCCGATACTCCAGTCGCGGTAGCGCGGCAGGCTGCGGACCTCGCGGGTCACCCACACGACGTAGCCCGGCTTGAGCGTGCCGGTCACGCTGTCGATCTCGCGATCGTTCTCGGCGTTGCCCGGCTCCCACTTCGCCGCCCACTTCATGTTGCGCAGCGGCAGCTGCAGCCGGCGGTCGTCGACCAGGACCTCGGCGCGCTCGCCCTCGACCTTGTCGACCAGCGCCAGGTAGCGCCGGCCCGGCGCGAGCGGCTGGCTGCCGTACAGCTGGCGCTGGCGCTGCAGGAAGATGGCGCGCGCGGCGCCGTCGAGCCGCCACTCGGGGCCGCGCCAGCCCTCGCGCTTGTCCTGGTGGCGCGCGCCGAAGTCGACGTTCTCGTAGGCGCTGGCCTCCCACGTCGGCTCGGCCGCGGTCTCGATCCGCAGGCCCTGCGCGCCGATCGCGTTGGCGCCGTAGCGCTCGCCGATGTAGCGGCGGACGTGCTCGGCGTAGTACGGCATGCGGTCGGGGAAGACCTCCTTGTAGAGGTCGAGCTTGATCGGCTCCTTCTTGGCGGCGTCGACCGCGGCCTGGGTCGCCAGGCCGTACATCGCGATCTTGTCGAGCACGACGTTGCGGCGCTCGACCGCCAGCTTGATCGAGCGGATCGGCGAGTACGCGGTCGGCGCCTTGGCCAGGCCCGCGATCATCGCCGACTCGGCGAGCGTCAGCTGGTCGAGCGACTTCTGGAAGTAGCGCTCGGCCGCGGCCGCGACGCCCCACGCGCCGGCGCCGAGGTAGATATGGTTCAGGTAGACCGCCAGGATCGCGTTCTTGGAGTACCGGGCCTCGAGCCGGCGCGCCATGATCGCTTCCTTGCCCTTGCGCGACAGCGACTTCTCGCCGCCGAGGAACTGCTTGGCGACCTGCTGGGTGATCGTCGAGCCGCCCTGGGCGAAGTCACCGGCGGTGATGTTGGCCCAGATGGCGCGGCCGATGCCTTTCCAGTAGATGCCGCCGTGGTGGTAGAAGTCGTGATCCTCGACGGCGAGGAACGCGTTGACCAGCGGCTTGGGCATGCGCTCGAACGGCACGACCTCGCGCCACTCCTTGGCGAACTCGCCCAGCATCGTGCCGTCGGCGGCGTACATCCGCGACACCGCGGGCACGACCTGGGCGTAGACCCGCAGGTCGGGCACGGCCGGGGCGTTGAGCGAGAAGTAGCTGTAGGCGGCCCCGCCGGCGAGCGCGACCCCGAGGACCAGCGCCAGGAGCGCGAAGCCGTAGAGCCGGACCAGCCAGAACAGCACCCCGCCGTCGCGGCGATTGGCGATCGTCACGCGCGCGCGGTTCGCGCCGGTCGAGCCCACGGGTGCACGCAACGCCGGTCATCTAGCCATGTGATCCCGGAGGCGGCAAGGCCTAGCCGGGCGACGATGGCCGGCGGCCGCCGGCCGACCCTGTGCCCGAAAGCCACGGATCGCCGGCAGCTGCAACGCGGGTCCGCGGTTGCCTGGATATTCCCGCTGGGCCTGCACAGATGTGCAATTCGTGTTGGCCAGACTACTGAACACGCCCTGCAGCTGTCGCACCGGTGAAGGAAAGCGCCGAGTTGGACAGAGTCTGTGTCTACAAATTCTTGTGACGCGTCTCTCACGAGCGCTTAGATGAGGCGCTCGCGACTGACGAGGGAGGAACGCGAATGCTCAGGAAACGCAATATTCATCCATTGGGGATAGCGCTGTGCGCCATGGCGCTGCTGCTGATCCAGATCGTCTCACCCGTCACGGCGCACGCGCAGGGCGCCAAGGGCCGGACGCTGTCCGGCGTGGTGCTCGACGCCGACGCCAAACCGGTCGGGCACGCCACCGTCGCGGTCACCGGGGGCACCCAGACCGCCACGACCGGCGACGACGGCGCGTTCACGCTCGCGGGCGTCCCGGCGACCGCCGTCACCCTCGACATCACCGCCGAGGGCTACACCGCCAAGCAGGTCCCGGTGCTCAACGGCACCACCGCGGCGCAGCTCAGCCTGGTGATCGTCAAGACCGCGCCGCCCGCCCCGCCCCCGACCCGCGCGATCGGCGGCGTCGTCACCGACGCGGCGCACGTCCCGATCGCCGGCGCGACCGTCCGGATCCACGGCACCGAGCTCCAGGTCCAGACCGACGCCGACGGCAGCTTCAACCTCGCGGGCGCGCCGGCCGCCGATGTCACCCTCGACATCGAGGCGCCCAACCAGCCGCCGACCACCGCCACCGTCGCCGCCGCCAAGGCCGCGGTCGCGATCACCGTCGGCCAGCTCCCCGCCGCCCCGACCTCGCGCTCGGTCCACGGCAAGGTCCTCGACCCGAGCAACAAGGAGCCGATCGTCGCCGCCCAGGTCCAGGTCGTCGGCACCGAGACCGTCGTGTTCACCGAGGCCGACGGCGCCTACCAGCTCGATGGCCTGCCACTCGGCCCCGTCCAGCTCGAGATCACCGCCCCCGAGCACGAGAAGCGCACCGTCACGATCGCCGCCGACCAGCCGGGCGCCGACGTCGCGCTGGCGCTGGTCCAGGGCGAGCAGATCATCATCGAGGGCCGCGCGCCGGTGATCGTCAAGGAGAGCGCCGCGCACGGCTCGTCCACGATCGGCGGCAAGGACCTGACCCGGGTGTCGGCCTCGACGCTCGACGAGGCGATGCAGGGCAAGCTCGCCGGCGCCAACCTGCAGCAGAACTCCGGCGCGCCCGGTGGCGGCGCCCAGCTGCGGCTGCGCGGCGTGTCGACCATCAACGGCCAGTCGTCGCCGCTGTACGTGATCGACGGCGTGATCATCTCGAACGTCTCGGTCTCGCCGGGCGCCAACATCCTGACCTCGGCCTCGGCCGGCGGCAGCACGTCGACCCAGGACAACCCGACCAACCGCATCGCCGACCTCAACCCCAACGACATCGAGCGCGTCGAGGTCCTCAAGGGCGCCTCGGCCGCCGCGCTGTACGGCTCCAAGGCCGCCAACGGCGTCGTCGTGATCACCACCAAGCACGGCAAGAGCGGCGAGAGCCACGCCGAGATCACCCAGCGCATCGGCTTTGCCCAGGTGTCGAACTCCCTGGGCTCGCGCACCTTCACGTCGGCCGATGACGTCGCCGCCACGTTCGGCGCGACCTCGCCGTTCGTCGCCGCGTTCAACAACGCGCACGGCAAGACCTACGACCACGAGGGCGAGATCGAGCGCACGCCGTTCATGCGCGAGACCATCGCCAGCGTGTCGGGCGGGACCGAGAACGGCAACTACTTCGCCTCGATGCTGCTCAACGACGAGCCCGGCGTGGTGATCGGCACGTTCTATCAGAAGCAGTCCGGCCGGGTCTCGGTCGGCTACAAGTTCAGCGATCGGGTCCGGCTCAACGCCTCGGTCAACCTGATCCACTCGCTGTCCGATCGCGGCCTGACCAACAACGACAACGCCGGCGTCTCGAACTTCGTCGTGTTCTCGAGCACGCCGAGCTTCTTCAACCTGCAGCCGAACAACGGCGTCTACCCGGCCAACCCGGGCGTCGGCGCCCACACCAACCCGCTGCAGACCGTCGAGCTGTTCCAGAACCGCGAGGACGTGTGGCGCCTGATCACGGGCTCGACCCTGTCGATCGACGCGTACAAGAGCGACGACGGCCACGACAAGGTCACCGTGCTCGGCAACTTCGGCGCGGACGACTTCACCCAGCACAACAACATCCTGTCGCCCAACCAGCTGATCTTCGAGTCGGCCGACGGCCTGCCCGGCACGTCGGTCAACGCGACGACCACCAACCTCAACTGGAACACCGGCGCCAGCGTGATCTGGGATCACAAGGCCGACAGCTTCCACAACGCGGTGTCGGCCGGCGTGACCTACGAGAGCGTCGACCTCGACTCGGTGTACACGTTCGCGCAGAACCTCAACGCCAGCCAGGCCAACGTCGACTCGGGCGCGGCGATCACGCTGAACGAGAACCGGCTGCGCACCAAGGACTCCGGCCTGTACGCGCAGGAGGAGATCGCGGTGCTCGACGACCAGCTGTCGCTGTCCGCCGGCCTGCTGTTCGAGCGCTCGAGCCTCAACGGCGACACCGACAAGTACTACGTCTACCCCAAGGTCGCCGCGGTGTACTCGGCGATCCCGTCGGGCTCCAAGGACGGCCTCGCCGAGCACTTCGACGCGCTACGGATCCGCGCGGCCTACGGCGAGGCGGGTAACCGTCCGAACTATGGACAGAAGTTCACCCCGCTCAACGCGACGACCAACATCGACGGCAACGCCGG
>DASWOO010000472.1:0-5973 GCA_036404335.1 Kofleriaceae bacterium | reverse complement strand
CGCTGGCGCTGGCGCTGGCGCTGGCGTCCGCGCCGCTGCCGTCGCGCGCGCTGGTCTCGCTCGCGGCCACGGCCGAGGCGGGCACCCGGGCGATCGCCGCGCTCGGCCAGCGGCTGATCGCCGAGCGGCCCGGCGAGGGCGATCACGCGATGCACGACCTGATCCGCGAGGCGCTGCTGCGCACCGCGAGCGAGGCCGAGCGGTCGGCCGTGCGCGCGCGGCTGATCATCGCGCTGCGCGCCGAGCTCGGCCGTGACCGCGACGCCGTCCGCCACGTGCCCGAGCTGGCGCGGCTGCTGCGCGACCGGCCCGCGGAGCTCGCCGCGGTGCTCGACGACACCGGGGTCGCGCTGGTCCTGGCCGGCGCCGACGATCTCGTGCGGCGCGAGCTCGAGGCGCTGCCGCCCGACGCCATGACGCCGCGGCTGCGCCTGCTCCACGCCCGCGCGCTGTGCCACGGCCTGCAGTTCCGCCGCGCCTACGAGCTCCTGGCCGCGGCGCCCACGTCGGACGCCGGCGCGCTCCTGCTCGGCAACGTCGCGACCTGGGCCGGCGAGCTGGGCCACGCCGAGGCGGTGCTCGCCGGGGTCGCGGCCTCGCCCGACCCGACCCAGCGGTCGCGCGCCGAGCTCGGCCTGGCCTGGGTCCGGATCAACCGCGGCACCTGGCAGCCGGGCTCGACCGACGCGCCGGCGCTGTACGCCGAGTCGCTCCGGCTGTGCGATGCCCTGCTGCGCGAGCAGCTCGCCGACGGCGCCCAGGCCGCGCGCGTGATCCTCGGCCACGCCGGCCCGGCGCCGCGCGAGCCGTGGGCGCGCCTGCTGTTTCCGATCATGCTCGCGCCGATGCTGGCGCGCGCCGGCGAGCTCGACGAGGCCGAGCGCGCGGTCGCCTGGCTCGAGTCGGCGGGCGGCGAGCGCGACCGCGCCGAGATCCGGATCGCCCGGGCGATCATCGCGATCGAGCGCGGCGAGCGGATCGAGCCGCTCGCGGTGCTGCGCGCGACGATCCGGCTGTTCGACCGCGGCAGCTTCTTCGCAGGCGCGGCCTGGGTCCGCACCGCGCTGGCCCGCGTGCTGTACCAGCTCGGCCGCCGGCGCGAGGCCGCGGCGGTGATCGCCGAGCTGCGCGCGCGGTGCGCCGCGCACGCCACCGTCGCGTACGACGTCAGCATCGCCGTCGCCGAGCAGCAGGATCCGCTGGATCCGGCGTGGCTGGCGGTCGGCGACCCGCCGCCGGCGGCCCGGCGCGGCGACGCGATCCGCCACGAGGTGCGGGCCGCGCTCGCGGCGATCGCCGACGGCCGCGAAGATCTGCCCGCGCTCGCGATCCCCGACGGCCCCGACTTCGCGCTCGACCGCGCCTGCCTGCTCGTCGGCGGCGCCGCGCTCGCCCGCCGCCGCGGCCAGCGCCGGGTCGCCGCCCAGCTGCTGCAGCGCGCTGCCGGCGAGGCGGTCGGCGTCGACCCCGAGCTGGTCACCGCGCTGTACGCCGCGCTCGACCGGCCGGAGGTCGCCGCCGGCGAGCTGCGGATCGACCGCGGGCACCACACGCTGTGGCGCGGCGCACGCACGCGGTCGCTCGCGGCCCGGCCGGCGCTGCGCACGATGCTCTACGCCTTCGCCGACGAGCGGACCGGTTACCTGTCGCACGACGCGCTCGCCGCGGCGCTGTGGCAGACCGACTACGACCCGGCGCGCCACGGCAGCACGCTCAAGAGCAGCGTGCGCCGGCTGCGCGCGGTGCTCGGCGAGCTCGGCGCCGATATCCTGCCGGAGCCCGGCGGCTATCGCCTGGTCACCCGGCCGCGCGGTCCCGCGGTAGACTCGGGCGGGTGACAGGGCTGCCGCGGGCCACGTCCCGGATGCTCGGCCGCGCGGCCGAGCTCGCCCGGCTGAGCGACTCGCTCGCCCACGTGCCGGTCGCGGTGATCTACGGGATCGGCGGCCTGGGCAAGTCGACCCTGGCCCGCGCGTTCGCCGAGCGCTGGGACGGCACCGCGGTGTGGGTCGCGGCCGGCGCGCGGCCGGCGATCGCCGCGATCACCGCCGAGGTGTTCCGCCAGCTCGGGGTCGCGCGCTACGACCTCGACGCCGGCGACGCCGAGCGGGTCGCGGCGCTGGCCGAGGTGCTCGATCGCCACCGCGCGCTGCTGGTGATCGACGACCTCCACGCGCTGACGCCCGACGCGCGCCAGCTGCTGCTCGCCGAGGCCGCGCGCCAGCTGCGCCACGCCCGGCTGATCGCGACGTCGCGCGAGCTGGTCGCGATGACGGTCGGGGACGTCGACCGCTTGCACCTGCGGCTCGAGCCGCTCGATCGCGCGGCGACCGAGGATCTGTGCGCCGAGCTGGCGGCGCTGTTCGGCCCGGGCCACGCGCCCGAGCGGGTCTGGGAGGCGTCGCACGGCAACCCGTTCCTGATCCGCCAGGCCCACGTCGGCGCGGCCGACGCCTACAACCCGCTCGACGACGCGGTCGCGAGCCTCGCCGGCCCGCCGCGCCAGCTCGCGGTCGCGCTGGCGATCGCGCACGCGCCGCTGCCGCACGCCGTGCTGGCCGCCGTTGCGCCGAACGCGGACGCCGGGCTGCAGGTGCTCGTCACCCGGCTGATCGCCGACCGCAGCGCCGAGCAGACCTACGCGATGCACGCGCTGGTCCGCGAGGCCGTGCTCCGCGCCGTGCCGGACCCCGAGCGCGCCGAGGTCCGCGACCGGCTGATCGCGGCGCTGCAAGCCGCGTTGCCCGGCGACGCGCTGATCACCACCACCGCCGAGCTGGCGCACCACCTGCGCGCGGCGGCGCGGTTCGCCGAGCTGGCGGCGCTGCTCGACACCTGGGGTGGCAAGCTATCGCGCACCGGCGCCGATGGCTTCGTGCTGCAGGAGCTGCAGGAGCTGCCGGCCGCGGTGATGACCGAGCGGCTGCGCGTGCTCCGCGCCCGGACGCTGTGCCACTGGCTGCAGATCCGGCGGGCCTACGAGCTGCTATCGGCAGATCGCGTGGGGAGCGTGCCGGGCCAGCTGGTGCTGGGCAACATCGCGATCTGGGCGGGCGCGTGGCCGCACGCCGAGGCGGTGTTCGGCCCGCTCGCCGCCGACGCCTCGCTGCCGGTCGACACCCGGCTGCGCGCCGCGTTCGGCCTGGCGTGGCTCGCGGTCAATCGCGGCACGTGGAACGCCGAGGCGGCCGACCGGCTGCGCGGGCTCGGCGTGCCGGCGTTCTACCTCGAGGCGCTGCGGCTGGGCGACGCGCTGCTGCGCGGCGCGGAGCTCGAGCGGCTCGACGACGCGCAGGCGATCGTCGAGGAGTTCTTGCCCCGGCTGCGCGAGCCGTGGGTCCGGCTGATGCTCCCGCTGCTGCTGTCGCTGCTGCTGTCCCGCGCCGGCGAGCTCGATCAGGCCGCGCAGGTGATCACGTGGTCGGAGTCGATGCTGACCCTGCAGCGCGACCGCCTCGAGATCCGCAACGCGCGGGTCGTGGTCGCCGTCGAGCGCGGCGAGCGGGTCACGCACCTCGGCGCGCTGCGCGACTTCGTGCGGCTGTTCGACCGCGGCGGGTTCTTCACCGGCCGGGCGTGGAGCCGGACCGTGCTCGCCCGCGTGCTGTACCAGCTGGGCCGGCGCCGCGAGGCCGCGATGGTCGTCGACGAGCTGCGCGCGCTCGGCGCCGCCGTGGGCACCACCGTGTACCTGCCGGCGATCGCGGCGATCGAGCGCGAGGACCCGCTGCACCCGGCGTGGCTCGCCCCGCGCCGGCCGCCACCGCACGCCAAGCGCGGCGAGGCGATCCGCCACCAGGTGCAGGACGTGCTGCGGCTCGCGGCCGCCGGCAGCTGGCAGGCCGTCGAGCTTCCGCCGCTCGAGGTCCCCGACGGCCCCTACTTCGCGCTCGACCGCGCCTGCCTCGCGCTCGCCGGCGCGGTGCACGCCCGCCGGCGCGGCCAGACCCGGCTCGCGGCCCAGGAGCTGCGCCGCGCGATGACCGAGGCCGGCGCGGGCGAGGTCGACGCGGAGCTTGTCCCCGCGCTGTCCGAGGCGCTCGACCGGTCCGCGGCCCCGCCACCGGCGGCGCCCGACGAGCTGGTGATCGATCGCGCGCACCACGAGCTGTCGAGCGCCGGCCGCCGGGTGTCGCTCGCCGCGCGCCCGGTGCTGCGCCAGCTGCTCTACGCGTTCGCCGATCGCCCCGACCGCCGCATGTCCGACGACGACATCGCCGAGCTCCTGTGGCAGACCGCGTACGATCCGGAGCGCCACGCCAGCACGCTCAAGAGCAACGTGCGCCGGCTGCGCGACGTGATGCGCGAGCTCGGCGCCGAGATCCTGCGCGAGGACCACGCCTATCGCCTGGCGCCGCGCGCCGGGCTGCGCGTCGTCTCCTGACGCGAGCCGCCCGGGCTCAGGGCCGCGCGGTCGTGGAACGCAGCTGCGGCGCGCCGGTGGTCATCGGGGACCAGGCGAACGCGCCGTCGCGCTTCCGGTAGCACCCGGCTCGTCGTCGCCGTTGCCGTCGAGGTCGGCGCGCACGACCTGGTCCCAGCCGACCTTGGGCTCGGCCCTGCCGTTCAGGATCCACTTCAGGTCGAGCTTGGTCAGCTTGATGTCGTCGTACGAGTCGCTGCCCACGCCCGACTCGTAGAGCGCGGCGATCGAGAAGTCCGACGTCTTGATCATGCTCGAGTAGCCGCCCTGGCCCGCGTCGACCACGCGGCGGATCGGCCAGGTTGCGCCGTCGTCGTAGCTCAGCTTGATCTCCATGTTGTCGCGCTGGGTCGTGCTCGTCGGGTTGAAGAACGCCAGGCGCGCCGGGGCGTCGAAGTTGTAGCGCAGCACGCTGGCCTCGACCTTGGCCTCGGTCAGCGCGCTGTCGGCGTGCCACGCCGTCCAGGTCGCGCCGTCGTCCTGGCTGGTCTTGATCTGGCGGCGCTTGCTGTCGTCCTGCGACCGGGCGTTGACGTACAGCGCGCCCGACGCCAGCTCGGCGACCGTGGTCTCGTTGAGCGCGGCGTCACCGGTCAGGTGGTAGTGCCACGACGCGCCGTGATCGTCGCTGTAGATCACGCGGCCGCGCGCCGGGATCACGATCCGCCCGGGGTGGCCGCCCTTGGCGGTCACGATGCCGATGCCGGGGCCCATCGCGTCCCAGGTGTAGTCCTTCGGCGTCACGCTCGACGTCACGTTGACCGGGGTCGACCAGATGTTGGCGGTCGAGCCCGCGACCCACTTGTCGGGATCGGTGTAGCGCACCCAGGTCCGGCGGTCGCCGACCCCGACCGGGGTGAGCCCGCCGGCGCCGCCCAGCGAGTGCTTGGAGTCGTTCTCGCTGGCGAACAGCCAGACCCGGCTCGCCGCCGGATCGTAGACTAGCGTCGGGTTGCCGATCGTGCCCAGCCGGTCGGGCGCGTTCCAGAACTGCTCCTGCCTGGCCCAGGTGGCGCCGTTGTCGGTCGAGCGCCGCATCACGAGGTTGATATTGCCGTAGTCGGCGGCGGAGTCGACCCGGCCCTCGGCCACCGCGATCAGCCGGCCCTTGCCGGCGTTGATGATCGCGGGGATGCGATAGCTGTGGTGGACCTCGGTGCTGCCGTTGCCGGTGTTGCCCTTGAACAGGATGAACGGCGAGATCACGCCGTCGGCGATCACGCCCTGCTCGGCCCCGGCGACGAGCTCGTCGCGCTCGTCGCCGGGCGCGGTGGTCGCGCATGCGGCGACGGAGAGTGAGATCGCGAGTGCGAAGCTGCGATGGGTCATCATGGTGGCCTCAGTTGATCGTGTAGGTGGCGATCAGCGTGCCGAGCGCGCCGGTGGCGTCGACGGCGTAGATCGAGAACGCGCCGCTGGTCCGGTTGTAGAACGCGAGCTGGGCGGTGCCGGTGCCGGTGGCCTGGACGGCCTGGACCGACGACCAGTCCTTGGACAGCGTGGTGGCGACGAGCCGGGTGCCGAGCGCGCCGGTGGCGGTGACGGCGTAG
>DASWOO010000471.1:0-3715 GCA_036404335.1 Kofleriaceae bacterium | reverse complement strand
GCCTGCTCGCGGCGCCGCAGCTCGCCGTGCTGGCCGGCGCGGCGGGCGAGCTCCTCGGCGATCAGATCGTTGACCGCGCGCGCCGTGGTCGCGGTCACGCGGGTCAGCAGCAGCGTGAGCTCGCCGGCGTCGTCGGCGCCGCCCTGCTCCTGCGCGACCTGCGCGGCGCTGTCGCCGATCGCGACCAGCATCGCGAGCACCGAGGCCGGGCTCTGGCCCTCGGCGGCGCGCATCGCCAGGAACGTGTGCAGGAAGCCGCGGTGCAGGCCGAGGTCGCCGGTGGCGATGAAGTTGCCGAGGTGGTCGAGCACCGCGCCGATCTGGCTGCGGGCGGTCGCGTCGTCGAGCCGGCCGAGCGACGGGTCGAGCGTCGCGCGCGCATCGAGCAGGCGCTGCAAGACCCGCGGGCGGATCGCCTCGTAGGCCCGGGCCAGCGTCGGCACCGACGATGTCGTCGACATCTGGCGAATCGTACACCGCCGCCCCCGGCCAGTGGTACGCTCGGCGGCCGGAATGGCAGAAGGGCGAGTCTTGGTGGTCGACGACGAGCCGATGGTCCGCGAGACCCTCGGCCAGGTGCTGACCGATGAAGGGTATGTGGTGGATCTCGCGGTCGATGGTGCCTCCGCGCTCGCGCGCGTGCGCGCCGCCCGGCCCGACGCGATCCTGCTCGATCTGATGATGCCGGGCATGAACGGCCGCCAGTTCCTGCAGGCGCTGCGCGACGACCCCGGCTACGAAGAGCTCCCGGTCCTGATCATGACCGCGGTCCACGGCCTGTCGGTCAACCCGGCGACCCTGGGCGCGAGCACCGTGGTCGAGAAGCCGTTCAACGTCGACGAGCTGCTCAACAAGGTCGCGCTCGCGGTGTACCGGTCGCGCCAGCAGAACGGCAACGTCAGCCAGGAGCGGCCCGCGGTCGAGCCCGCGCCGCCGCCGGTGCCGACCCAGGAGCGCGGCGTCGTGCTGCTCGTCGAGCACGATCGCAGCCGGCTCCAGCAGCTCGACATGATGCTCTCGGCGCGCGGCTACACCGTGGTGTCGATGACCCGCGCCCTGCAGCAGCTGTCCCGGCTCGCCCGCGCGCTGCGGCCGCGCGCGATCCTGCTCGACGCGCTCAGCGAGGGCACCGCCGCCGTCGTCGCCGATCTCGCCGACACCAGCGGGATCAGCCAGATCGCGATCCTGGTGTTCGCGCGCGCCGCCGACGAGCGGATCCCCGGCACGCTCGAGCAGGCGACCGACGTCGACCTGGTCGCGTTCGTCGAAGGCGCGCGGACGTAGCGCTACTTGCCGCGGCGCGCGACCAGCACCAGCTCGAGCCGGCGGTTGGCCGACCTGTCCTTCTTCGACACCGGCGCGTACTGGCCGAACGCCAGCGCGGTCAGCCGCCCCGGCTCGAGCTTCGCCGTGTCCTGGAAGTAGTGCACGACCGACAGCGCGCGCGCCGCCGACAGCTCCCAGTTGGTCGCGAACCGGACCGGTGGGGGCGGTGGCGGTGGCGCCGGCTTCTGCCCGCGCTTGGACGGCGCCGGCGGGGGTAAGGCCTTGGGCACCGGCATCGGCTGGTCGTCGGTGTGGCCCTGGATCCACACCTGGCGATCGCCGACGTCCTTGAGGCTTGTCGCCAGCTTCGCCAGCACTGCCTGGCCCTTCGCGGTCAGCGCGTCGTCGTTCGGCTTCCACAGCACGCGGTCGGCGATCTGCACGTGGACGTCGTCGCCGTCGATCGTGACCTGCCCCCACGACCGGTCGATCCCCGGCCTCAGCTTGGCCGCGATCTGCTCGGCGACCTGGCGCTGGCTCGCCTCGCTCGCGGTCTTGCCGGCCAGCTCGCTCTGCGCGGCGGACGCGACGGTCAGCTTGGCCTCCGCGTCCTGCTTGCCCTTCGCCGCCGAATCCAGCGCCTGCTCCAGCGCGTCGGCCCGCTTCTTCTGCGTCGCCGCCGCGTCCGCCGCCTCGCCCGCCCGCCGGTCCGCCTCGGCGATCCGCGGATCCGGCGCGAGCATCGGCCGCAGGAACCACGCGCCCGCGCCGCCACCGGCCACCCCGATCACCAGCAGCGCGATCCACGCCTTGCTCCCGCCGCCCCCGGTCTTGACCATCTTCGTCGGCTGCCGCGACTCCTGCCCGCCGCCGCGCTGCGACGGCACCGGCAGCCGCGGATACACCACGATGCCGCTCTCGTCGGAGCTCGCGGACATGGGTCCCAGCCTAACACGGCCCCGGCCCGGGCTCTTGCGACGAGTCGCTCCGGCCTTGCTGAAGAACTACGCCTGGACTGGATCCGCAGCGTGAGGTGGCTACCCGATAGGTATCCCGTGGCGATGTGAACCAGTGTTGTGATGGTCGGATGGTGCAGTTTGCATTGTCGGTGGCAGCGCGGCGCGCCGTGATCGGCGCGGTGGTCCTGGCGAGCGTTGCGACCGGCGCGGTGGCGCACGAGGTGAAGCGGGCGCGCGCGCCGCTGGTGCCGCGCGTGCTCGACGCGTACCCGGGCCAGCTCGTGGCCGTCGGGCCCGAGGACACGTGGGCCGTGGCGTGCCAGGCCCGGCACGACACCAACGGCGACGGCGTGGTCGATCGGACCGACGCGAAGGCGCTCTACGTGTTCCCCGACGCGCGCAGCGACGGCGAGTGGATCGGCTCGATCGAGACGCAGTCGACGGACGGCCGGTGGCTGGTGGCCGGCAGCGGCGGCGCCGGCGGGCTCCGCGTCGTCGATCTGTCGAGCGGCGATCAGCAGGTCGTCCCGGTCGCCGACGTCCAGCGGCGCGGCCGCCGCGCCAAGATCGACCGCGCCGCCGAGCGCCTGGTCTACTTCCGCGGCGAGCAGAGCCCCGCCCTCGTGGTCCGCCGGCTCGAGACCGGCGTCGAGCAGACCTTCGAGCTCGGCCGCGACGTCGAGTACTTCGAGATCCAGGACGGCCCCTGGATCGCCCTGCGCTTTCGCCGCGCCGAGGACGACCGCGCCTGGGCCCCGCACGCGGCCGAGCCCTGCCAGCCCGCCACCACCCTCGCCGAGGGCCCGAGCGAGCCCGACGCCTGGCTCGACACCACGAGCGGCGCGATCGCCGACGCCCGCCCGTCGATGCGCCCGTAGCCTAGTCGCCGACGGAGCCGCCGCCGCCGCGGGGGTCGGAGGCGCCGTCCCAGCCGGTGGCGGTGTGGACGATGGCGGTGATCGCGCCGAACGCGCGGCGCGAGTCGGACCAGAGGACCTTGTAGCCCATGGCCTGGAGGGCCTGCTCGCCGGCCGGGTCGAGCGCGGAGGGCTCGACGTTGATCAGGTCGGGCAGGTGCTGGTGGTGGACGCGGGGCTCGGCGACGGCGACGTCGGCGTGCTTGCCGAAGTCGATGACGTTGGAGATCGTCTGCCAGACGGCGGTGATGATGCGCGGGCCGCCGCCGGCGCCGGCGAGCATGAACAGCTGACCCTTGGGATCCTCGACGATGGTCGGCGACATCGACGACAGCATGCGCTTGCCGGGCTCGATCTTGTTGGCGCTGCCCTGGACCAGGCCGAAGGTGTTGGGCGAGCCGGGCTTGGACGCGAAGTCATCCATCTCGTTGTTGAGCAGGAAGCCGGCGACGGTGATGCCGTTGCCGAACGAGGTGTTGAGCGTCGTGGTCATCGACACCGCCATGCCGGAGGCGTCGACCGCGCACAGGTTGGTGGTGTGGTTGCCCTCGAGCAGCGGCGCGACGTCCATGG
>DASWOO010000470.1:0-4450 GCA_036404335.1 Kofleriaceae bacterium | reverse complement strand
ATGGCAAGCTCTACGTCGCCGCCCACGCCGCCGGCCTGTTCATGTACGACGGCAGCTGGCACCCGCTCAACACCGGCATTCCCGCCGGCGCGCTGTGGGAGTCGATCACCGGTCGCGTCGACAGCGCAGGCCACACCGTCCTGTACGCCGGCTGCGCCATCGTGCAGGGCGGCAAGGCCGTGATGAAGTCGACCAACGCCGGCGCGACCTGGACCGCGATCAGCACGGGCAGCGGCGTGACGATCGGCTCGACGCTGTTCGGCTCCAGCCTGCCCTGGTGGGCGAGCGACTCGTCGTATCTGCAGTTCGCCGCGCCGAGCTACGTGGCCTCGCAGATCCTGATCGATCCCGATGACACCAACGGCCTGTTGATCGCCGGCCGCGGCGGCGTCTGGCACGGCGAGCAGACCGGCACCGCGACCGCCTGGCTCCCGGCACATCACGGCCTGGTCGTGACCGTCAACATGATCACCGTCGCCGATCCCAAGCTGCCGGCCCGGTTCTACATCGGCAGCATGGACTACACGTTCCTGGGCTCGCAGGATCACGGCACCACGATCGAGCACTCGGTGCCCGCTGGCGCGCCGACCACCGGCGACGTGATCGCGCTCGATCCCGACACCGCCACCGGCCAGCCATCGATGGTGTTCCTCGGCGCGAGCCAGCGCGGTGACAACACCGGTGTCGGCGCGGTGTGGTCGAGCGTCGATCCGTTCGCGGGCACCGGCAACTGGCAATCCGAAGGCCTGCCGGTCGCCGACGACGTCATCGCGCTCGGCGTCGGCCATGCCTCGGTCGGCGGCACCCGCGTCGTGCTCGCCGCCGTCAGCCAGCACGGCCTGTGGCGCAAGTCGGGCACGACCTGGACCCAGATCACCGGCACGGCGCCGTTCCAGTCGGTGTCGCAGGGCTACTTCGCGTGGCGCGCCGGCACCGCCGTGGTGTTCGCGATCGACGGCACGGGTGTCTGGCGCTCCGACCAGGCCGGCGCCCCGGGCTCGTGGATCAAGCTGGTGCCGGCCGCCGCCAGCTACAACACCGTCAACGCCATCGCGCTCGACCCCACCGACGCCCACCGCCTCTATGTCTCGGGCGCCAGCTTCGGCGGGGTGGTCCGCCTCGACGGCGCCGACACCGCCTCGCCGACCTCGACCCGGATCCTGACCCTCGGCTCGCCAGGCCCGATCGCGACCACCGCGTCCGGCGCCCTGCTCGTCCACGACGCCGGCGGCTCGCGCCTGCTGCGCTCGCTCGACCCGCGGGCCGCGGCCCCGGCGTTCACCTCGGTCGCCGACACCTACTACGGCGACAACAACGCCGGCATCCGCAGCCTCGCCGTCAGCGCCGACAACTACGTCTACACCGCGTCCAACCACGCGGGCGTCAGCGTTGGCACGCCCGTGCCGTGACCGGCTTGGTGGGTGCTGATCAGCGACGCAAGGTGGCGCGGGCGCGCGACGCCGGCCGGCGCGCCATCGCGTCCAGGAACTCGGCCGTCGCCGCGCGGACCCCCGCGTCGGCCGGGATCACGTGGCCGCCGTCGTGCTCGACGACCCGCGCACCGCGGAACCGCGACGCCAGCGCGTGCGACGCGCGCGGCGCCACGATGCCGTCGCGCCGGCCGATCACGTGCAAGGTCGGGACGTCGATCCCGCCGGCGACCTCGAACGCCGCGGCGTGACCCGGATCGCGGCTCGCGAACCCGCCGATCGCGATCGCGAAGTCGAACCTCGGCGCCGCCGCGCCGTCGAACGCGCCCAGCGCGACCAGCAGCGCGGCGAGCGCGGCGCCCTGGCTGAAGCCGAGCACGCCGTCGAACGGCCCCGAGCGTGCGCAGAACCCGGCGAGCCCGTCGCGCGTCTTCTCCCAGCCGCGATAGCGCACGCCGGCGCCCTCCTGCGATGCGTGCCACCAGCCGAAGTCGCCGCTCGCCAGCGACGGCGCGTCGACGCATACCAGGTCGGCCACCGGCGCGATCGCGTCGGCCAGCGCCGCGGCCTGGCCGCGCAAGCCGGCCGCGCTGCCGTGGTAACCGTGCAAGCCCAGGAGCCGCAGCATCACTTCACCTTGAGGATGCCCGGGTTGGCGGCGTCGAGGAACGCGAAGTTGCCGACGTACAGCGCGCCGCCGTCGAACATCAGGCTCGCCGGGAAGTCCAGCGGCGCCCCGGCCACCAGGGTCGAGATGTGCCCCGCGGCGTCGATCCGCGCGAGCTTGTTCTGGTGGTTGACCGCCACGATGTAGTCGCCGTCCGGCGCGACGGTCAGGCCGTCGGCGCCGTTGAGCGCCGCGCAGTCCGGGCCGGCGAACGTCGCCGCGGTGCCCGCGCTGCCGTCGGCGTTGATCGGGATCTTGATCAGCGAGCCCTGATCGGTGTTGGTCACGACGATCGCGCCGCCGTCGAGCACGATGCCGTTGGCGCCGATGTCGAACGGCACGCCGACGCCCTTGCCCGGGCCGCAGCCGTCCTTGCCGCCGGCGAGCAGCGGGCCCGACGCCCACTTGGTGACCTCGCCCGAGGTCGAGACCCGGAACACCGCGCCGGCCGCAGAGTCGGTGATGTACATCTGGCCGGCGTCATCGAACACCATCCCGTTGGGGAACACCATCTCGGCGTGCTTGGCGAACAGCGTGGCCGCCCCGCCCTGCACCGCCTTATATACGCCGGGCTGGACCTCGGGCACGAACGACACCAGGCCGCCGTACAGGTCGTTGCCGTGCAGCACCACGCCGCTGGCGAAGCCCTTGCCGGCGACCGGCGTCGGCAGGGTCGAGTACGGCGTGGCCACGCCGGTGTCGAGGTCGACGGTCACGACCTGGCCACTGCCGGCGTACGTCATGTACGCGGTCTTGCCGCGGACCGCGAGCCCCTCGGCCATGCTGCCCTGGGTCGCGTCGAGCTTGGTGAGCTGGGTCGCCGCCGTCGGCGACGCCGGCCACGCGGCGGTCGTGCCGCAACCACCCGCCAGCGCCGCCATCATCAGAGAACCAAGGCCAATGCGCATCTCGTTCGTCATGTTTGCTTTTCCCATCTGCGAGTTCGTCCCGCGTGAAACCAAGATGGGTCCGCCCGGCGCTCTTGATAACGGCCTCGCCAAGACCGTCAGTCGTGACATGCAGTCATCAATTCGCCGCGCGGCTGCGATACCCTGATCGGCGATGGCCAAGTCGATCGGTAACCCGGCGGGCAACGCGCCCGAGATCGTCCGCGGCATGATGGCGCTGGTCGCGATCGCCGACAGCGCGTCGTTCGCCGGCGCCGCCACCGAGCTGCGGCTGACCGCGTCGGCGGTCAGCAAGCTCGTGTCGCGGATGGAGAGCCGGCTGCGCGTCCGGCTGATCCACCGCACCACGCGCCGGGTCCGGCTGACCGAGCTGGGCCTGCTGTACTGCGAGCGCGCCCGGCGGGTGCTCGAGGAGCTCGACACCAGCGAGCGCGAGCTGCAGCACGTCGATCCCGATCCCAAGGGCACGCTGCGGATCACCGCGCCGGTCGTGCTCGGCCACGCCCGCGTGCTGCCGGTGATCATGGCGTTCCAGCGCCGGTTCCCCGACGTCCGCCTGCTGTTCGACGCCACCGACCGCGTCGTCGATCTGATCGCCGAACGCGTCGACATCGCGGTCCGCACCGTCGCCGAGCCGCCGCCGGCGATGGTCGCGCGCAAGCTCGACGACGACGTCCGCCACCTGTGCGCCAGCCCGGCGTACCTCGCGGGGCGCGGCGCGCCGCGGACGATCGCCGAGCTCGCCAGCCACGAGTGCCTGCCGTGCCGGGTCGACGGCGCGCCGGTGCCGTGGCGGTTCAAGCCGGCCGGCGGCTCGTCGCGGTCGATCACCGTCGATGGCCGGCTCCACCTCAGCGACGCGACGTCGATCCGCGAGGCGACCCTGGCCGGCATGGGCGTCGCCGACCTGCCGCGCTACCTGATCGCGCGCGACCTCGAGGACGGCCGCCTGGTCCGCGTGCTCGAGTCGGTGCCGCGCGTGGTCCGCGGCATCTACGTGGTCTACGCGCCGTCGCCGTTCACGCCGGCCAAGGTCCGGCTGTTCGTCGAGGCGCTGCGCGACGGGTTCCGCGCCACGGCCGCCGTGATGGCCGCCTAGCGAAGATCTCCCGTCGGCGCGCCCATCGAATCGGCGCGCACGCGTCCTCAAGTTCGCGGCGGGAAGGACGACTCAGCCGGCACAGGGCACGACCACCGCTGCGTTGGCGGCCACGTCGCCCACCCACTGTCAGGAGTCCGAGATGAACCGCTTGCTCGTTTTTAAGTTTGCTCCCTTGCTGTTCGGCGGAGCGTTGTGGGCCGGATGCGATTCAGAAAATCACGAAGTCTCCGCCGGCGGCACGCTGGTGAACGTCGGCGTGGCGACCACCGCTGATTGCCCCGCAGGCGGCGCAACGATCGCCACCGGCGTGGATGATAACCGCAATGGTGTGCTCGACCCTACC
>DASWOO010000469.1:0-3557 GCA_036404335.1 Kofleriaceae bacterium | reverse complement strand
ATCGCGGTCGGCGCCGAGCGGGCCTGGTAGGCGAACTCGGGCGCGGCGCCCGCCGGACAGGTCGCGGTGGCGTGCAGCGAGATCAGCGCGCGGAGCGCCGAGACCAGGCCGGGGCCCGGCGTGTCGAGGCTGGCGGCGGTGCACGGCGCGCCGACCGTGGCCGACAGCGGAATGGTGAGCGTGTTCGAGGTGTAGGTGGTCGCGAAACCGCGGGCCCGGACCTTGGCCTGGAACTGGTGGTTGCCGGTGGCCTGGCCCAGCGTCGGGTAGTCCGCCGCCGTCGGGGCGCCGAACGCCTGGTACGCCGAGAACGCGTGAGTTCCGACTCGCTGCGACCACTGGATCTCCGGTGTGCCGGTATTGCAATGCGCAGTCGCCTGCAGACGAATTGGAGTCCCGATTACCCCGCTGGCCGGTCCGGTCATCGCGATCGTACAAACCGGATCCGGCTCGCACGCGCTGATCACGACCGATCGGGTCGTGGTCTTCCCACGCGTGTTCGAGATGGTGTATGAAAACCGATCCGCTCCGGTGTAGCCGTCCTGACGGACGTAGGTCGCGCGGCCGCCGACCAGGGTCACGCGGCCGTGCGCGGCCTGCGAGTAGCCGGTGACCGTGAGGCTGTCCTCGACGGAGCGGCCCGGATGACCGAGCAGCTCGACCGAGGCCCGCCCGCCGTCGGGGTCGGCGATCGCCAGGTCGGCCGCGGCCGGCGCGGCCGCCTCGGCCGCCTGATCGGCCGGCGAACCGTTCGGTGTTCCTTGCGCATCGCGGTCCACACCACACCCGGCCGCCGCCACCACCGCGCACGTCACGACTCCACAGACCCGTGCGAAGCTCATATTACGACCACCGTACTTCAAACACCATTCACAAAGATAGGGTGTTTTGCTTACTTAATAATCCACGCATGTGTGAGGTAGTGCCGGCGCATGCGCGATGACACGAGCGAGACCGGATCGCCGCAGCCGGCGGATACCCTGGGTAGCGGCGACCAGACACCGGGTCAGCGGCGGGCGCTCGATCACGGGCTGGCGATCGACCGACCTCGCGAGGTAGACTGCGCGCCGTGGCTACCTTCGCGAGTTATCTGCTCGCCGTGATCGGGTTCGTGATGATGGCGATGGCCGTGGCCCAGACCTTTGGCTCCAGCCTTCGCTACATGTACACCCGGCCGCTGCTGATCAACGCGCTGCGCACCAGCGGCAACCAGGCCGAGCAGCTGTGCAAGAGCGAGCCGGACACCTACTTCGGCGCGATCGGCGCGGCGATCAAGACCGCGGCGATGATCCAGACCCGCGACCTCAAGACGCTGCAGATGGCGACCGGCGCGTCGTACGACGCCTCGAGCCAGGCGATCGTCGGCAAGTGGAAGACGCTGATCGGCAAGGTCAAGATGGCGCTGATGGCCGCGGGCGGCGCGATCCTGGTCGGCGCGTCGTCGGGCTTCCCGCCGATCCTGGTGCTGATCCTCGGCGTCGTGGTCGGCATCGGCTTCCTGCGGCTCTACCTGTTCAAGCAGGAGATCGAGAGTTGCATCGTCCGCGCGCGCGCCGAGATCCTGCCCGAGGTCGACCAGTCGTTCGCGGCCGGCCGCTACGTCTACCCGCCGCAGCGCTAGCCGTTCGGGCTGGCAAATGCTGGCTGCGCGATCGGGCCTTGGCAGCCCCGCCGACAGCGGTATGCTCGGCTCCAAGACGAGCTCCTTCGAGCTCTGCGGAGGTTGCGATGGCGAGGATCCTGGTACTCGACGACCGGCCCGACGTTGCCCGCGCGATCGCACGGATGCTGTTCGATCACGAGACAGCGATCGAGAGCGACCCGCGCGCCGCGCTGCGCCGGATCGTCGGCGGTGATGCGTTCGATATCGTCCTGGTCGACTACAACATGCCCGAGATGACGGGCATCGAGGTGTCCGAGGCGCTGGGTGCTGCGGCCCTGCCCCGCCCGCCGATCGTGCTGATCATGTCCGGCGGCGAGAACGTGGAGTCGATGTTCGCCACCGGCCGCGGCGTGCTGGTCAAGCCGTTCGAGGGCGCCGAGCTGCGGGCGCTGGTTTCGCAGATGCTGCGGCGCTCGGCGCCGGCCGCCGCGCCGCCACCGGCGTAGCGCTACAGGGTCCCGGCGACCAGGAACGGCCAGACCGGGAATAGAACTGGGTTCGCAGCACCCGGGCGTGCCGCGCATCGTTGCAGCCCGGCGCTATGCGAGCGCGGCGGGCACGACCTTCCCCATCGAGATCGCGGCGGCGATCGCGCCCGTGTCGGCGCCGACCGCGGCCAGCGCGGTCTTGCCGAACGACGCCAGCGAGTCGCCGGGCGAGACGTCGCCGCCGGTGCCCGGCGCGCCCGACTGCGCGTCGAACGCGACCGCGCCGTAGTCGCCGTCGAGCGGCGCGACGCCGCCGATGATGCCGCCCTTGAACGGCTTGCCGATCGCGATCGACACCTGGTGGTTCGGGTTGTGCTGGCGGCCGTCGGTGTTGCCCGGGCCCACCGTGCGGCCGAAGACGTTGAGCGACAGGAACGAGACCTTGTCGGCCAGGCCGGCGGTGGCGAGCTGGGCCATCAGCGAACCGATCGCGCCGACGCCGGTGATCGTCTGCGCCGCCTCCTTGGCCAGGCCGGTGTCGTTGTGGTTGTCGCCGCCGAACGGGATGTGGATCGTGATCACCGGGGTGACGTTCATCTGGATCAGCGCGATCGCCGCGGTGATCTGCGCGTCGACGCTGTTGTCCTTGATCGACGACAGCGAGCTCAGCAGATCCTGGTTGATGTTGCGGACCTCGCTCTGCGACATGATCAGCGAGTCGAGGTACGCCTTCTGCGCCTTGCTCGCGCCGCCGCGGTACAGGTCCGCGAGCTGGCTCAGCGTCTGATCGCGCAGGCCCTGGAGGTTGGCGAGCCCGCCGCCCGGGCTGGTCAGCGTCGCCTTGAGCGCGAGCGGCGGGATGATCGGCAGCGCCTGACCGCCGAAGCTGAGGCCCTCGCTCGGCGTGGTCGCGCCCAGCGTGATCGGCTGGGCCTGGACGCTGCCCAGGCACGGCTGCAGCTGCTTGGCGAGCAGCGACGGCAGCATCTCGTTGGCGTTGGTCGAGCCCATCAGCCGCAGGACATCCGGCTCCTTGGGGTGCACCGGCGTGTTGGTCATGAGATGCCAGAACGAGGCGCGATCCAGCACGGCCTGCGGCAGCGCCGCCCACGGCGCGGCGGCGAACGTCGACTGGCCGCTCAGCTTGAGCGCCGTCTTGTCGACGCCGAGCCCGGCCGGCGGGTGGGCGATCTTGGTGTCCGTGTACATGCCCGGCACGTTGGCGTTGATCGGATCGCCCTGCCCCGAGGTCGCCATGATCACGAACTGGGCCTTGGCGCTGTCGCCGCAGGTCGGCGCGGTGCCGTCGGCGAACGCGCGGCGGCCTTGCATCAGCACCGCGGCGGGCACGCCGGTGGCGAGCGCGCGCAGGCCGACGTAGCCGGCGCCGAACAGGGTGGCCGTGAGGACGCTGCGACGAGAACTGGGGGTCTCCATAAAGCGCTCCTTACATCCCGATGCCGATG
>DASWOO010000468.1:0-3029 GCA_036404335.1 Kofleriaceae bacterium | reverse complement strand
ACTCTCCCTGGCCAGAGGGTGATGGACCATTGTGCTCACTCGATTGCTCCGCGATGAAATTGCATATGATGCGAAAACGGCAAAAGCTGACGAGCTCGGCCATTGCCGTGATCCCCGCCGCCGCCAATCACATTCAGGCCTTTCAGCAAGCGACGTGCCGTTTCGTATTCTGATGATGATCAACAGAAACACCGACTTCTGATCTCACGCGCCCCCGGCGTCGATCAGCGTCGTGTTCTGCTGCCTGTGCCTGGGTGTTCCGGTGCCTCGACGCGGGCGCTGTGTCGTTTTCTGCCCGGCTGTATCGGCGCGCCGATCAGGGCTGCGCGAACACGCGCGGCAGGTCGACCACGCCGGGCGCGACGACGCGCAGCACGCCGAACAGCACATCGACCAGCAACTCGCGAAGATCGACGCGCGCGAGGCGCGGATTGGCGCACCAGTAGATCGACGCGGCCTCGACAAAGCCGATCCAGCCCCGGACCGCCGTCTCGAACCGGACGTCGCCGGCGACCAGGACGGCGAACGGCGAGCCGACGAGGAACTTGGTGAACAGCCGGGTCCGGACACCCTCGACCACGGCGGCGACCTCGGGGTCGCTGCCGATGCCGCCGCGCATCAGCGCGACGAACGCGCGCGAGTGGCGCGTGATGTGCTCGAGATAGGCGTCGACGCCGGTCCGGACGCGGTCGACCGGGGCGACCTGGCCGTCGGGCACCCGGGTCACCGCCTCGACCAGCTCGTCGGCGATCTCGCCGATGCCGGCGACGTACAGATCGCGCTTGGTCGGGAAGTAGTGATAGAGCAGGCCCTTGGAGATCTGGGCGTCGCGCGCGATGTCGTCGATCGAGACGTCGTCGTAGGCGCGGTCGGAGAACGCGCGCTTGGCGAGTGCGAGCAGCTGGGCGCGGCGCTGGTCGTTGTCGAGCCGGACGCGCTTGGACCGCGGGGCCTCGCGCGGCTTGCGAGCGGCGCCGGGCCCGGGAGATCGCTGAGATCCGGGAGACCGGGGAGATCCGGGAGACCGGGGAGATCCGGGAGACCGGGGAGATCTGGGAGCGGCCAAGCGCGCGCAGCATACGCGATGGCCCGCCGCGAATGTTCGCTATTGACTTGCGGTCAATAGTCGCTAGCCTGAGGACATGACCGCGATCCACCCCGCTCCCCCGATCGTGCCCCGCGATCTCGCCGTCGACTTCGCCGCCGTGCCGCGCCACTGGATGGCGAACAACGCCACGGCCACGGCGATCTCGAACGGCGTCAATCTGCTGTTCCCGCACGGCGAGCGGTTCTTCGTCCGCTCGGTGAAGCACTTCCTGCCGCAGATCGAGGACCCGGCGCTGCGCGCGGCGATCAAGGGCTTCTTCGGCCAGGAGGGCCGCCACGCCCACGCGCACGACGAGTTCATCGAGATCCTGCGGACCCAGGGCTACGAGGTCGATCGCTTCCTCACCCACTTCAAGGAGATCAGCGGCTGGATCGAGGACCGCGTCCCGGCCAAGCTCAACCTCGCGATCACCGCGGCGTGCGAGCACTTCACGGCGATCCTCGCCGAGAGCGCGTTCGCCCACGGCATGCTCGACGCCGCGTCGCCCGAGATGCGCCAGCTGCTGGCGTGGCACGCCGCCGAGGAGATCGAGCACAAGGCGGTCGCGTTCGACGTCTTGCAGCAGGTCGATCCGTCGTACCTGTTGCGCACGGCAGGCCTGGTGCTGGCGACGGCGATCCTCGGCGGGTTCTGGGCATGGGGCGCGGCGTCGCTGCTCCGCCAGGATCACACCGGGCCTCGCGCGGCGATGCGCCAGCTCGGCCAGGTGCCCCGGCGCGAGCCGATCGTGCGCGGCGTGTTCTGGCGCGGCATCCGCCAGTACCTGCGGCGCGGGTTCCACCCGAACGACAACGCCAACGAGACGCTCGCGCGCGACTGGATGGCGGCGCGTGGTATGTCGATGCCAAAGGCAAAGCACGAGGCCGCATGAAGCTCGAAGGCAAGACCGTCGTCGTCACCGGCGCGGGCAGCGGCATCGGCCGCGCAACCGCGCTGGCGTTCTCGGCCCAGGGCGCGCGGATCGCCGCGTGCGATGTCGACCAGGTCCGGCTCGATAGCCTCGCGGCCGAGCTGGGGCCGCGCGCGCTGGTCGTGCGCAAGGTCGACGTGGCGGACCGTGCGCAGATGAGCGCGTTCGCCGGCGAGGTCCACGCCGCGGCCGGCGCGGCCGACGTCGTGGTCAACAACGCCGGCGTCGCGGTGTCGGGCACGTTCCTCGAGACCTCGCTCGACGACTGGGACTGGCTGCTCGGCGTCAACCTGCGCGGCGTGGTCCACGGCTGCCACTTCTTCGCCCGGCCGATGGTCGAGCGCGGCGCGCCCGGCCAGATCATCAACATCGCGAGCATCCTGGGGATCTTCGCGGCGGCCAACGTGACGGCGTACGTCGCCAGCAAGTTCGCCGTGCTCGGCTTCACCCGCTCGCTGCGCGCCGAGCTCGCCGGCCACCGGATCGGCGTCACCGCGATCTGCCCCGGGATGATCGCCACCTCGATCGTCCACGACGGCCGCATGGCCGCCGGCCTGCAGAGCCGCAAGGATCGCATCGTCGAGACCTTCCGCACCCGCGGCATCGACCCCGCCCGGGTCGCCGCGGTCATCCTCGACGCCGTGCGCACCAACCCGGCGGTCCGCACCGTCGGCCGCGACGCCTGGGCCGTGCACCAGCTGACCAGGATGATGCCGCACGACGCGCTGCAGAAGCTCGGCGACCGGCTGCAGCGCCGCTACGGGTAGTTGAACAGCGCGCTGGGCGGCCGCCGCCTCGAGCGGGAGTGGGACGAGAGCCTGTGGACGGCTCGTGACCGGCCGCGCCGAGCGCACGACGGGCGCGCTCGCGCCCGCTCACGACCCATCGCCTCGAGCGAACGCCGCCGACGAAGATTTGATTTTACTGGAGATGGAGACGGAACCGTCGCGTGGCGTCAGGTCGCCGAGGGGACCTCGCGATACGAGATCAGCCCGTGCAGCTTCCAGCCGG
>DASWOO010000467.1:0-4266 GCA_036404335.1 Kofleriaceae bacterium | reverse complement strand
CCCTTGGGGTGACCGACATGCAGCCCGTCGCCCGACGGGTACGGGAACATGTCCAGCACGTAGTACTTGGGCCGCGTGCGGTCGGTCGGGGTCTTGAAGGTCTGTTCGCGATCCCAGAACGCCTGCCACTTGGCGTCGAGGATCGAATGCTGGAAGCCTGCCATGACGTGCCTGTTCTTCTGCCGTCCCCGCCGGGGGTGGTGGCTAGTCGTTCAATACAGCGGTGATGCGCTGGGTGATGTCGTCCGGGTTGCCGACGCCGTCGACCCGCTTGAGGATGCCGTGCTCGATGTAGAACGGGACGATCGGCGCGGTCTCCGAGTGGTACTTCTGGATCCGCGTCGACACCGCCTCGACCGTGTCGTCCTTGCGGTGCTGCAGGCGATCGGCGATCTCCGCCGGCGGCGGGTTGTACCTGAGGTGATAGATCGTGCCGGTCTCTGGATCGGTGCGGCGGCCGACCGCGCGCTCCTCGAGCAGCGCGTCGGGCACCTCGATCAGCACCACGGCATCGAGCTCGACGCCCGCGGCCTTCATCGCCTGGTCGAGCGCCTCGGCCTGCGGCCGGGTCCGGGGGAAGCCATCGAGCATGAAGCCGTCGGCGCAGTCGGGCTTAGCGACGCGCTCGAGGATCATGCCGATCACGACCTCGTCGGGCACCAGCTTGCCCGCCTTCATGAAGCCGTCGGCCTCGAGGCCGAGCTGCGTGCCTTCCTTGACCGCCGCGCGCAGCATGTCGCCGCTCGAGATGTGGGGGATCCGAAACGTTTCGATCAGCCGTGCCGCCTGGGTACCCTTCCCGGCTCCGGGAGGTCCGACGAGGATCATGCGCATAGATCGGCATCCAAGCATGCGGGCCGACCCCGCGCAATCACGCCCGGAGCATCTCGATATGCGCGATCCCGTCTTCGTCGAATGGTTCGCCGGCGCGGACGAAGCCGAGCTCGCCATAGAACCGCTCGAGGTGGGCCTGCGCCCCGATCCGGACCGGCACCGCACCGACGGCGGCGAGCCCGCGACCGACCAGCTCCCGGCCCAGGCCCGTGCCGCGCGCCTCGGGGGCGACGATGATCCGGCCGAGCGAGACCTCGGCGAACTTTTCGCCGGCGGGGACGACGCGCAGGTACGCGTGGATCTGACCGGTGGGCGCTTCCGCCCACATGTGGCGAGAGGCCGGATCGTGGCCGTCGGCGTCCTGGTACGGGCAGGTCTGCTCGACCACGAACACGCGCTCGCGCAGCACGATGATCGCGTACAGCTCGCGCAGGGTCAGCTCGTCGAACGGCTTGTCATGCCACCGCATGACCGGACGGTAACGTGAATCACACCAGCCCGGGCCGCGGATGCGATAGGTTCGGCCGCGTGCGCTCCGTGTGCGTCTACCTGTCGTCGTCGGCCGGCCGGCCCGCCGATCTCGAGGCGATCCAGGCGCTCGGCCGCGCGCTGGCGGCGCGCGACCTGACCCTGGTCTACGGCGGCGCGCACCGCGGGCTGATGGGTGTCCTGGCCGACGCGACCCTGACCGCGGGCGGCCGGGCGATCGGCGTGATCCCGCAGGCGCTGGTCGATCGCGAGATCGCGCACACCGGGCTAACCGAGCTGCACGTGGTCGAGACCATGCACCAGCGCAAGGCGCTGCTGTTCGAGCTGGCCGACGCGTTCATCGTCGCGCCCGGCGGGATGGGCACCCTGGAAGAGGCGTTCGAGCAGCTGACCGGCCTTTACCTCGACTATCATCACAAGCCGATCGTGTTCCTCGATGTTGACGGCTTCTGGCCACCGCTGGCCGCGTTTCTCGATCGCGCCGTGGCGGCGGGCGTCATGCGGCCAGAGGCCCGCGCGCTGTTTCGGATCGCATCGTCGGCGAGCGCCGCCCTGGACGCGCTCGCCGTGTGGTAGTTTTCGGCCATGTCCTCTCGCGTCGCCGGCGCAGCCCTCGCGCTGATCGCGGCGGCCTTGCTCGCGGTGTCGATCGCCACCCCGGCGGTGCTGCCCCCCGCGCTGTCGCTGTTCGCCGGCACGCCGACGGTGGATGGCCACGCGCGCAAGAGCCAGAACATGTACGTCGGGCTCTACAACGCGCAGCTGTGTAACAACGGCGACTCGGCGGGCGAGGACCGCGGCGGCGAGATGGTCTGCAAGACCGGCGACTCGCAGGGCGCGTTCCACTTCATCAGCTTCGGCGAGCTCGGCGCGAGCGGCCTGGGCGTGATCGCCGCGCTCGCGCTGGCCGTGGTGACGCTCCGGCGGCGCGACAGCCGCAAGGGCTGGGCGAAGCTCGTGCGGCTGACCAGCGTCGTCGGCGTGGCCGGCGCGGTCGGGCTGATCGCGACCCACCCGGTCGGGGCGAGCGCGGCGGTCCCGATCGGCCTGGGCATGGTGCTGCATGTCATCGGCCTGACCTGCGGGCTCGCCGCCAGCGTGATCGCGGTCCGGCCGCCGCGGCCGATCCAGCTCCGGTCCCGGCCGGCCGCGGCGCAGCCCCCGCCGCCGGCGATCGACATGGACAAGCTGTTCCATGAGGAGCCGCCGCGGCCGCAGGCGTTCGGGCCCAACGCCGGCTCGTGGCCGGGGCACGCGCCACCGCCGCCGCAGCAGCAACATCACCAGCCGCCGCCCCAGCAGCAGCTCAGGCCGCTGTACGACGCGACGCCGATGCAGGGCGGGACCGGCGGGCTGATGCCGTTCGAGCGGCCGGTGCTGCCGCATCGGGCGCCGACGCCGGTGCCGCGCGCGACGTTCGAGGTCGACATCGACGTCGAGCCGTCGATGGTGGCGCCGATGCCGCAGCCGATGCAGGCGCGGACCAAGCCTTCGACCCTGCCGCCGCCGATGCCGGGCTCGCGCAGCAAGCAGATCACCGCGCCGCCGCCGATGCCGGGGACCCGGCCGCCGCTGCCGTTCGCGCCGGCGCCGTCGGCGATGGCGATGCCGGCGTACGCGCCGCCGCCCGCCGTGGCCGAGCCGGCGATGTTCTCGCCGTTCCCCGACGAGCAGGTCGTGCGGGTCTCGCCGATCAGCGAGTCGTTGGGGATCGTCGAGCCGCCGAGCTCGGGCGCGCCGGACGCGCCGGTGTCGTCGCCGAACACCGAGCCAACCGTGCTGCCCGCCGAGCCCGACCCGCAAGGCGCCGACGCCGCGCCCGAGCCGCTCGAGGCACCGCCGCCGCTCCGGGCGAAGTCGCCGTCGTCGTCGGGCTCGGTGCCGGCGATCCCCTCGGCGCCGATCCCGGCCGTGCCGTCGGTCCGGCCGCAGCGCGACACGCGCCAGCCGATCCGCGCGTCGGTGCCGCTGCCGGCGCGGGCGAGCCGGCCGACGATGCCGACCCGGCCGCCGCCGCTGCGCGCCGCGATGGCCAAGTCGACGATCGCCTCGCCGGTCGTGCCGCCACCGGCGATCCCGGCGATCCCCGGCATCCCGACGGTGCCCACCATGCCCTCGTTCGCGCTGCCGCCGGTCACCGCGCAGCAGCGCGCCGCGACCCAGATCGTGCCCGAGCTCGCCGCCGCGCGCGTGCCGGTCGAGATCACCGACAACGCGTCGCAGACCAACATCTCGGGCGTGCCGAGCGACAGCACCGGGCAGATCGCGCTCGAGGACGCCGCGTACATGGAGGCCGAGGGGCTGGCCGGCGAGCCGAGCGACACCGCGCAGGCCGCGGCTGTCCGGCCGTCGGACACCTCGCCCTCGGGCGAGCTGCTCGCGGCCCAGCCGCCGCCGGTCGCGTTCCCGGTGCCGACCACGATGGCGCCGCCGACCGCGAGCCGGGCCACGCCCAGGCTGCCGATCACGACCGCGCCCGACACGCTGCCGCCGCCCCGGGACAACAAGCCGCAGGCCAGCGGCCCGTCGCCGGCGTGCCCGCAGTGCGAGGCGCCGATGGCCTGGGTCGAGGAGCACCTGCGGTTCTACTGCAAGTCGTGCCGCATGTATTTCTAGCTGCGCTAGCATCTGCGCGTGGGCACGCTGTACCTGATCCGCCACGGCCAGGCCTCGTACGGCGAGACCGACTACGACAAGCTGTCGTCGCGCGGCATCGAGCAGGCCCGCGCCATCGGGCGCTGGGCGGCCGCGGCCCGGCTCGACGCGCTGTACGCCGGCCCGCTGCGCCGCCAGCAGCAGACCGCGCAGTACGCGCGCGAGGAGGCGGCGCTGCCCGAGCTCCAGACCGTCGCCGAGCTCGCCGAGTACCCGGCGTTCGAGATGCTCAAGCACCTGGTGCCGCGGCTGGTCGCCGAGGATCCCGCGTTCGCGCAGCTCGAGACC
>DASWOO010000466.1:0-1570 GCA_036404335.1 Kofleriaceae bacterium | reverse complement strand
AACGCCGATCGCGCGACCCTCGCCGCCTGGCTGCGGTAACGTCCGCGGCCATGCGATCTGTCTCTGTAGCCGTGCTCGCCGTCGCCGCGGCGTGCTCCGGCGCGAAGTCCTCGACGGCCCCCGTCGCCACCGCAGGACCCGTGCCCGCGCCTGCGCCTCCGCCGGTGCCTGTGCCTGCGCCGGCGCCCAAGCACACCTGGAGCAGCGCGATGAGCCTGGCCGAGACCGGCATCGTCCCCGGCTGGCTCGACAAGGCGGTCGACCCCTGCACCGACTTCTACCAGTACGCGTGCGGCGGGTTCCTCAAGTCCGCGGTGATCCCGGCCGACCGCGCGTCGTGGGGCTCGATCGAGCTGGTCGTCAAGGACGCCGAGGACACGCTGCACGCCGTGCTCGACGAGGCGATCAAGAACCCGAAGGGCTCGGGCGATCCGGTGCTCGACAAGGTCGGCGCGTACTACGCCGCGTGCATGGACGAGGCGGCGATCGACCGCGCCGGCGCCGCGCCGATCCAGCCGCTGCTCGATCGCATCGCCAAGATCACCGACCCCGCGTCGGCGATCGCCACGCTGATCGCGCTGCACCAGGAGGACGTGTTCCCGCTGTTCGGGATCGGCCCGAGCCAGGACTTCCAGGACGCGACCCAGATGATCGCCAGCCTCGATCAGGCCGGCCTCGGCCTGCCCGATCGCAAGTTCTACCTCGAGAACGTCGGCACGATGGCCAAGACACGCGCGGCCTACGTCGCGCACCTCGGCCGGCTGTTCGTGCTCGCCGGCCAGGACGACAAGACCGCCCGGGCCAGCGCCCGGACCGCGATGGCGTTCGAGACCCGGCTCGCCAGGCTGCAGCAGGACGAGGTCGCGCGCCGCGAGCCGCGCAACACCTATCACCCGATCGGCCGCGCCGGCCTCGAGCAGGCCGCGCCCGGCTTCCCGTGGGGCGATTATCTGCAGGCGCTCGGCGTCGGCGGCGTCACCGCGATCACCGTCAACGACCCGGCGTACTACACGCGGATCGCCAAGCTCCTCACCACGGAGCCGCCGGCGACCCTGCGGAGCTACTTCACCGAGGCCCTGCTGCGCGACGCCGCCGATGACCTCAGCAAGCCCTGGGTCGACGAGTCGTTCGCGATGACCAAGGTGCTGAGCGGCGCCAAGGAGCTGCCGCCGCGCTGGCGCCGGTGCTACGAGCGCGTCGATCACGACCTGGGCGAGCTGCTCGGCCAGTCGTACATCAAGATCCGGTTCGGCGGCGACGCCAAGGGCCGCGCGGTCGAGCTGACCAAGGCGGTGCTCGGCGCGATGCGGGTCGAGCTCGACAACCTGCCGTGGATGGACGACGCGACGCGCGCCGCGGCCAAGGTCAAGCTCGACAAGATGGCGTACCTGGTCGGCTATCCCGACAAGTGGAAGAAGTACGAGTTCGAGATCGTGCGCACCGACTACGCCGGCAACCTGAAGGCGGCCGACCGCTGGGAGACCCAGCGCCAGCTGAAGAAGATCGGCCAGCCGGTCGATCGCTTCGACTGGGGGATGTCGCCGCCGACGGTGAACGCGTACTACGACCC
>DASWOO010000465.1:0-1562 GCA_036404335.1 Kofleriaceae bacterium | reverse complement strand
GCCGCAGGTCGCGGTCGTGGCCCCGCCGCCCGTCACCCCGACCCCGCCGCCCGTCACCCCGACCCCGCCGCCCGTCGCGACCCGGCCGGTCGAGCCGCCGCCGGTCCAGCCGCACATCGCGACGACCCCGACCCGGCGCCCCGACCGGCCGCCGGAGAAGTCGCCCGAGAAGCGCGTCGCCGTCGAGCGGACCGAGCGACCCGACCGGACCGAGCGACCCGAGCACACCGAGACCCGGCCCGCCAAGCGCAGCGGCAAGTCGGCCAGCGAGCTCAAGTCCGAGGCCGCGGCGCGCTACCGCGCCAAGGACTTCGCCGGCGCCGCCCAGCTGATCAACGGCCAGCTCTCCTCGTTCGACGCCGGCGACGCCCAGGACCTCAAGGGCATGGCCAACGTCTACTCCCAGCTCGGCCGCGCCTACAACGTCGGCATGGCGCCGGGCACCAAGGCGACCGAGGCCTACGCCGCGATCGGCCGCGCGCTCAACCTCGACCACGACGCCGGCTCGGCGTTCGTCAGCGAGCTCGAGGAGCGCCAGTCGACCGTCGCGATCCGCGCCGCGGGCTCGTTCCTCGCGTCCCACGAGTACGAGGCGGCGTCGGGCGCGCTGCGCACCGCCGAGGGCCTCGGCAGCTCGAGCCCGAGCATCAAGCCGATGCACGACCAGCTCAACACCGCGGCCAGCACGCTGATCAGCGAGGCCCAGGCCGCGCTCGACGATCAGCCCGCCGAGGCCAAGAAGAAGCTGCGCACCGTGCTCAGCATCGTCGACGCCAAGAGCCCCCTGCGCGCCAAGGCGCAGAAGCTGCTCAGCGGCAACTAGCTCACTTGCCGACGAGGCCGCTGATGATCTTCTCGAGCTTCTCGAACTCGAACGGCTTGTCGATGTACGCGTCCGCGCCGTAGAGCGGCGAGGTCATCTCGTTCACGTGCTCGCCGATCGCCGTGACCATCACGATCTTGATGTCCTGGGTGACCGGGTCGTGCTTGAGCGTGCGCGCGACCTCCCACCCCGACTTGCCCGGCATCATCACGTCGAGCAGCACCAGATCCGGCCGCTCGCGCTTGGCCAGCTCGACCGCCGCGTGGCCGTCGCTCGCGGTCGTGACCGTGTAGCCCCGGTGCTTCAAGCGAGTCGTGAGCATCGCCACGATCTCCGGATCGTCGTCGACCACGAGGATGCTCGCGCTCTGCGGCTTGCTCATATAGTAGCCACGCTACGCCCCACCCCTTCCTCCGGTCAACCCGGCAGGAAGTGTGATACGCACGCAGCCGTGCGTCGCTGGATCTGGATCGCGATGGCCATCGCGATCGCGCTCGCTGCCATCGTGGCTTTCGGGGACGTGCGCCAGCTCGCGGCGCGCCTGCACGACTTTTCCTGGCCCTCGTTCGCCGGCGCGCTCGGCCTCGCGCTCGCCAACTACGTGATCCGATTCGCGCGCTGGCAGCTGTACCTGCGCCGCCAGGACGTCCACGTGCCCCGGAGCGACAGCGCGCTGGTGTTCGGCGCCGGCCTGTCGCTCGCGATCACCCCGGGCAAGATCGGCGAGCTGGTCAAGAGC
>DASWOO010000464.1:0-10201 GCA_036404335.1 Kofleriaceae bacterium | reverse complement strand
ATCGCGCGCGCGGCGTGCCGGTCGGTGCGCGAGTTGCGCAGCGCGGATCGCATGGCGTGCCGCGATCGAGCGAGCCCGCCGGCTCGGCGCGGGGGCGGCGGTCCCAGTCCCGGGGCGCCGTTCCTCGGCGCGCAAGGTTTGCGGCGGCCGGCCCATTTTTCTGCGTGCCGCGCAAAATCTGCGGCATCGCCGCGGCTAACCATGCGAACTTGCGTGGGCACGGTTCTCGCTCGAGGAGGCGTGATGGCGCGTCAAGGCCGGCTGCTGGTCGTCGATGATGAGGTCAACGCCCGCGCCGCGCTGGCGGAGCTGCTGCGCGACGAAGGCTACGAGGTCGAGACCGCGGCCGACGCGTTCAAGGCGCTCGGCAAGTACGCCGCGTTCGCGCCGCACGTCGTGGTGACCGACCTCAAGATGCCGGGCATGGACGGTATCGAGCTGGTGCGGAAGCTCCGCGCCGAGGCCGAGCCGGCGGCCGTGGTCGTGATGACCGCGTTCGGCGAGGTGGCGACCGCGGTCGATGCGATGCGCGCCGGCGCCGCCGACTACCTGACCAAGCCGCTCGATTTCCAGGAGCTGCTGGTCGTGCTGCACCGCGTGCTCGAGACCGAGGCGCTGCGCCGCGAGGCCCGGCAGCTGCGCGCGCAGGTCCGCGCCCGGGTCGCGCCGGACCACATGGTCGGCGACGGCCCGGCGATGCAGCGGGTGTTCGAGGTCGTCGAGCAGGTCGCGCCGAGCAAGGCCAGCGTGCTGATCACCGGCGAGAGCGGCACCGGTAAGGAGCTGATCGCCAACGCGATCCACCAGCGCTCGCCGCGCGCCGGCGGGCCGTTCATCAAGCTGCACTGCGCGGCGCTCGCCGAGTCGCTGCTCGAGAGCGAGCTGTTCGGCCACGAGCGCGGCTCGTTCACCGGCGCGCACGCGCGTAAGGACGGCCGGTTCGCGCTCGCCGACGGCGGGACGCTGTTCCTCGACGAGATCGGCGAGCTCTCGCCGGCGGTGCAGGCCAAGCTGCTGCGGTTCCTGCAGGAGCACGAGCTCGAGCGGGTCGGCGGCACCGAGACGATCCGGATCGACGCCCGGGTGATCGCGGCGACCAACCGCAACCTGACCGAGGAGGTCGCCCGCGGCCGGTTCCGCGAGGATCTGTATTACCGGCTCAACGTCGTGGCGATCGAGATGCCGGCGCTGCGCGACCGCCGGTCCGACATCCCGGCGCTGGCGCGCTTCTTCGCCACGCGGTACGCGCGCGAGAACAGCAAGCAGATCACCGAGCTGCCGGTCGAGACGCTCGAGGCGCTGGTCGCCTACGACTGGCCGGGCAACGTCCGCGAGCTCGAGAACGCGATCGAGCGCGCGGTCGTGCTGTCCAGCAGCGGCGCGCTCGAGGCCCGCTACCTGCCGGCGTCGGTCAAGCCCGCCACGCCGGGCGCGGCCGGGCTCAAGATCCCCGGCTCGACGATGGCCGAGCTCGAGCGCTACGCGATCCTCGAGACGCTCAAGGCGGTGGGCGGCTCGACCTCGAAGGCCGCCGAGATGCTCGGGATCAGCGCGCGGACGATCCAGTATCGGCTGCACGAATATCACCAGGCGCCGCGCTCCGAGATCCAGGTGGTCCGTAAGGACGACCCGGCGAGCAAGGGATGATCCTCGACGAGCTGCTGGCCTACGTGCAGATGAGCGACGACGACCGTCAGCGGTTGCTCGCGCTGCACGACCGGCTCGCGCCCGAGTTCCCGCGGATCGCCGAGAAGTTCTGCGAGGCGGCGTGGGCCAACCCCGAGGCTGCGCGCATCCTGTCGGGCGGCCCCGAGCAGATCGCGCGGATCGTGAAGACCCTGGTCGACTGGATGTCGACCGGCCTGCTCGGCCCGTACGACAAGACGTTCAACGAGCGGCGCTCGCGGATCGGCCGGCGGCACATCTCGTTCGGCCTGGCCCAGCAGTACATGTTCACCGCGATGAACGTGGTGCGCGCCGCGTACCTCGATCGGATCTCGCTGCTGTATCCGGCGGAAGAGGCGCTGCTCGTCGTGCGCGCGGTCGACAAGCTGTTCGACGTCGAGCTCGCGCTGATGCTGCGGCACTACCAGCTCGACTCCGACGAGCGGCTGATCGCGCGCGAGCGCAAGGTGCAGAGCGACCGGGTCACCGCGCTCCAGACCATGACCGCGGGCCTCGCCCACGAGATCCGCAACCCGCTCAACGCGGCCAAGCTCCAGCTCGAGCTGCTCGAGCGCCGGCTGCGGCGGCAGCTCGACGACCCCAAGATGATCGAGCCGGTCGAGCTCGCGCACCACGAGATCCAGCGGCTGACCGACCTGCTCAACGAGTTCATGGCGTTCGCCCGCCCCGCCGAGGTCCAGCGCCAGGACACCGACGCCGTCGCGATCGCCCGCCACGTGCTCGAGCTCGAGCGCCCGTTCGCCGCCAAGGCCGGCGTCGAGCTGTCGCTCACCGGCGCGGCGGTCGCGATCGCCTCGGTCGACCCCGGCCGGCTGCACCAGGTCCTGCAGAACCTCGTGCGCAACGCCCTCGAGGCCTCGCCGCCCGGCGCGGCCGTCACCGTCGACGTCTCGCTCGCCCACCGCACCCTGCACCTCGCGGTCCGCGACCACGGCGCCGGCATGTCCGATCAGGTGCGCGCCCGGGTCTACGAGCCGTTCTTCTCGACCAAGGAAGCCGGCACCGGCATGGGCATGGCGATCGTCCACAACTTCATCGCCATGCACGGCGGCTCGATCGACATCGCCACCGGCGCCACCGGCACGCGGATCGACGTCGCGATCCCGCCGAAGACCTAGGCGACACGTCAGCGGGCCGTGGGCTACGCTGCGGCGTGGCCAAAGCGAAGACCGAGGGGCTCGCGCCCGGTGAGGATGGCGAGCTGCGCTGCATGTGGGGCGTGTCGACGCCGGATTATGTCGATTATCATGATCGGGAGTGGGGCATGCCCGTCGCGGACGACCATCGGTTGTTCGAGAAGCTGTGCCTCGAGGGCTTCCAGGCGGGGCTGTCGTGGATCACGATCCTGCGCAAGCGCGAGGCGTTCCGCAAAGGCTTTGCGGGGTTCGATCCGGCGAAGGTCGCACGGTTCGGGGCGAAGGACGTCGAGCGGCTGCTGGGCGACGCCGGCATCGTGCGTCACCGGGGCAAGATCGAGTCGACGGTGAACAACGCGAAGCGGGCGCTCGAGCTGATCGGCGAGCAAGGGTCGCTCGCCGCGTATGTCGCGCAGTTCCGGCCGCCGGCGGCCGAGCGGCCGGCGAAGATGACGCTCGCGGCGATGCGGGCGATGAGCCAGACGCCGAGCTCGCTGGCGCTGTCGAAGGATCTGAAGAAGCGCGGCTGGAGCTTCGTCGGGCCGACGACGATGTACGCGTTCATGCAGGCGATGGGCATGGTGAACGACCACCTCGAGGGCTGCGTGATCCGGCCGGTGGCGGAAGCGGCGCAGGTCAAGGCGCGGCGAGCCACAGGCTCGCGAACCCCGCCAGCTCGGCCGCCGACGTCACGACCAGCAGCGCGACCGCCCAGAACGTGAGGCGCTCGAACGCGCGCGGGTCGCGATGATCGGCGCGGATGCGCGCGATGCGCCACGCGGCGAGCGGTAACGGCAACGCGGCGCACAGCGCCACGCGCGCCGGCAGCCCGAGCGCGACGGCGATCGGCAGCCAGGCGTAGGCCGCCGCCGTGATCGCAGCGTAGAGCCCGGCGGCGGGCGCGGCGCCGAGCCGGACGACCCAGGTCCGCTTGCCGGTCGCGGCGTCGCCGGCAGCGTCGGGGAACTCGATCGCGATCAGCATCGCGAGCTGCATCAGCGCCGGCGGCACGATCGCCAGGAGCAGGACGCCCGCGCCGGCGAGCGGCGCCTGCATCGCGAAGCCGAGCAGCGGCACGAGGCCGGTCACGACCACGGCGGTGTCGAGCTCGCCGAGCCCGCTGCCGCACAGCCGGAGCGGCGGCGCGCTGTACGCCCACGCGAGCGCGGCGATCGCCACGCCGATCGCGCCGACGCCCGCGCCGGTCGCCGCCGACGCGAGCCCGGTCAGCGCAAGCCCGGCGATCGCCAGCACGATCGCCGCGATCAGCGCGACCTTGCGCGGCAGCGCGGCGCTGGTCAGCACGCGGCTGCCGCCCGACCACGCCGTCGGCGTGTGGTTGGCCTGGTCCGCCTCGTAGTCGAAGTAGTCGTTGGCGTAGTGGGTCATCAGCTGGAACGCCGTGACCACCGCCTGCCCCAGCACGTAGCGCCGGACGTCGATCGCCGCGCCGCCGACGGCCGCGACCACGGCGCCCAGCGCATACAGCACGAAGCCGCCGCCGAGGAACACCGGCCGGCCGAGCCGGATGAACGCCACGATCCGGGCCGCGGCCGAGCTCATGGGGCCGACCGATCTACGTGGAGCGTGACGTCGAGTTGCAAGGCTATCGATCCAGGATCAACTGGCGATCTTCATGCGTGCCCGGGGCCTGGCGCGCGAGGTGCGCTTGTGCGCCATGCGTGGTGAACGCGGGATATCTCCAAGTAGGGACTCGTAGGGGATGCCGAGCGCCGCGTGCAGGCGGACGACCATGGATTTAGAAAGCGCACGCTTCTTGTTGAGCACCTCGGCAACCTTCGCGCGGCCGCCGAGCAGCTCGTTGAGCTGGGCGCGCGTGACCTGGCCCTGCTCGATGCGGAACTTGATCGCCTCGACCGGGGTTGGCGGTTCGATCGGGTGATGGGCTCGCTCGTAGACCTCCACGAGCGTGGCGAGCACGTCGAGCTCGTCGAATTCGGGAGTGCCTTGTTTGGCCGCGAAGATCTGTTCGATGCGCGCGAGAGCTCGCGCATGATCGCGCTCGGTCCGGATCGGTTTGATCATGGCTGCACCTTGCTGACGTCGACCTTGTCGTATTCCGCGTGGGTCCCGAAGAACTTGATGAACACGATCGCCGCGCGATAGTTGATGGCGACCACCAGACGATACGTGTTACCGCGGATGTTGAACACCACGCGTTCGTCGCCCACGATGCTGGCGCGAGGATAGGCGACCCGGACGTTCTCCGGCCCAGCCCAGCGCGCGGCCTCCGCTTCTTTGAGCCAGGCCTTGAGGGCCTGTTCGGCGCCCCGATACTTCGTCCACGCCTCGACGAGCGTCCTGCGGGCAATGATCCGCACCGGACGCCTGGATACCACGCTCCCAAAATGGGAGCAAGCTAGGTCGCGGCCGGGGTGGTGTGGGCGCGCTGCGGGACGAAGGTGGCGCGCGGGTCGGCGGCGCTGGCGTGGCCGGCGGCGGCGATGGCGAAGCGGGACACGGCGGTGGAGGCGAGGCCGAGGGCGCCGGCGAGAGTGGCGAGCGAGCGGGTCGGGCGAAGGGTCGAGGCGACGGTGGCGGCGAGGCTGGCGAGGTTGAGCCAGGTGGCCGTGCGCCAGAGGGTGCGGGCGCGGCCGCGGCGGAGCGGGGCGTCGACGGCGGCGGCGCGCGCGGTGTGGGTGACGGCGGCGGCGGCGGCGAGCTGGGCGGTCTTGGCGACGGGGGCGTAGATGCGGGTGATGGGCGCGAAGGGCGCGACGAGCTCGAGGACGGAGCCGAGGCTGGCGGCGGAGAGGGCGGCGAACCAGACGGGGAGGCGGTCGCGCGTGGCGTTCCACAGCGGGATGGCGGTGTTGCCGATCAGCACGCCGGTGTAGGTCGCGAGCGCGGTGCCGGACAGGATGCCGACGAGCGAGAGCGCGGTGGTCGTGAGTGAGCGGGGGCGGGAGACGAGGGCGCGGGGCGAGAAGCGAGCGGGATGAGGGAAGCGCGGCGCGGGCTGGGCGGAGAAGAAGCGGCGCGGGTGATGGAGGAGGGTGTGGAGCGGGTGCGGCGTGGTGGTGAGCAGGCCGAGGGCGGTGGTGGCGCCGGTGGTGCTGAGGATCCAGGTGCCGAGGTTCATCGGCGAGGTCGGGCGGAACACGCGCAGCATGTGGTGAAAGCGCGACGGCCGGCCGAGGTCGGCGATCAGCAGGCCTGCGCCGAGGGCCTCGCCGCCGAGCGCGACCAGGTGGAGCTGGCGCGCGAGGCGGGGCTGACTGGCGGTGAGGTGGAGGGCGCCGGCCAGCGACGACGCGGCGCCGGCGAGGCCGCCGAACGCGAAGTAGGTCGGGACGTACCACTTCCAGGGCGGCGCCTTGACGACGGGCAGGTCGTAGTAGGTGTCGGTGACGGCGTCGCTCGCGGCGGTGACGTTGGGCTGGAGGCCGTCGGCGACCGGCCAGGCGGTGTCCGGATCGCGGACCGTGATCCCGGCGCCCTCGCCGGACAGCGTGCCGAGCCGCGGGTCGATGTGCCGGCCGTCGCCGGCGGTCGGGTGGAGGTGGCGGTCGGTGCTGGACGAGCCGGGGGGCGGGGACGGTGAGCGGGGCATGTCAGCTCCGGCGGGTGAGGAGGGCGCTGCCGAGGGCGAGGGCGGTGAGGCCGAGCGCGCCGGCCGCGGCGGCGAGCCAGGAGCGGGCGGCACCGTGGGTCGGGACCTGGGGCGCCGGGGGCAAGTTGTAGATCTCGGGCTGGTCGTCGAGCAGGAAGAACGCGTGGAGGCCGCCGGTGCCGGGCTGGGCCTCGGCGCTCTCGCCGTAGAGCCGGACGCGGTGGCCCTTGCCGCGCAACGTGTGCAGCCGATCGGCGGCGCGGGCGCGGAGCTCGGGCAGCGGGCCGAACTGGATCGAGTCGGTCGGGCACGCCTTGGCGCAGGCGGGCTCGAGCTGGCCCTGCAGCCGGTCGTAGCACAACGTGCACTTGAAGGCGCGGCCGTCGTCTTCGCGCCGGGTGACGACGCCGAACGGGCACGCGGGGACGCAGTAGCCGCAGCCGTTGCAGATGTCGGGCTGGATGTAGATCGACCCGTACTCCGTACGCAGGATCGCGCCGGTCGGGCAGGCCTCGAGGCAGCCGGCCCGCTCGCAGTGCTTGCAGACGTCGGACATCATCTTCCAGGCGATCCGGCCGCCGCCCGCGCTGCCCTCGGCCGACAGCACCGGCCGCTCGGCAAACGTGACGTGGCGCCAGGTCGACGCGCCCAGCGCCGCCGTGTTGTCGTACGACATGCCGGTCAGCACGAAGCCGTCGTCCGGCAGCTGATTCCATTGCTTGCACGCCACCTCGCACGCCTTGCAGCCGATGCACAGCGTGGTGTCGGTGAAGAACCCGACGGGATCGCTCATGTCGCCCTCCGCTTCGGCTGGTCATCGTCGATCGGCGGCTCGGCCGCGACCGGCCCGGCGCCGCGCGAGACGAGCGCGCCAGGCCCGGGCGCGCTGCGATCATCGACGCGCGGGCGGCGGCGCCGCCGGCCGGGCGCGACATCGCAGGTGATGATCTTGCTCTCGGGGATCCGCACGTTGGCGTCGCCGGCCAGCGGGAACAGATCATTGATCACATCGCCGCGGACCCGCCCGACGCTGCCCCAGTGATACGGGACGCCGATCTGATGCACGGTGGTGCCGCCGATCTGCAGCGGCCGGATCCGCCGGGTGACCAGCACGCGGCACTCGACCTCGGCGCGCGCGGTGCGCAGCGTCGCCCAGCCCGCGTTGACCAGCCCGCGCTCGGCCGCCAGCTCGGGCGACACCTCGCAGAACAGCGCCGGCTGCAGCTCCGAGAGCCACGACAGCCAGCGGCTCATCCCGCCCGCGGTGTGGTGCTCGGTCAGCCGGAACGTGGTCAGCAGATAGGGATAGCGCTGGTCGCGCGCCGCGGCGTGATACGGATTATCCCGGCGCCGCCACTCGAGCCGCACCGGGTTGCACTGCTGGCGATACAGCAGATTCTCCGCCACGGACTCCTCGGGCTCGTAGTGCGCCGGCAGCGGGCCGTCGATCACGCCGCTCGGCGCGAACAGCCAGCCGCGCGCGTCGGACTGCATCAGGAACGGCGCGTCGCCGCGGATCGTCTCGATGCCGCGCGCGTCGGGGCCCGGCCGGTAGTCCGGCGGCCGGTCGACGATGAAGTCAGGCACGTCGCGGCCGACCCACTTGCCCTGCTCGCGATCCCACCACACGTAGCGCTTGCGCTCGCTCCACGGCGTGCCGTCGGGCGCCGCCGACGCGCGGTTGTACAGCAGGCGGCGATTGGCCGGCCACGCCCAGCCCCACTCGGCCGCGACCCAGTCCTGCTGGCTCCCCGGCTTGCGCCGCGCCGTCTGGTTGACCCCGCCGGCGTAGCACCCGCTGTAGATCCAGCAGCCGCTCGCGGTGGAGCCGTCGTCGGCCAGCGCCTTGAAGCCATCGACCGGTTCGCCATCGGCCACGCGATAGCCACTGATCTCGCGCAGCACCGCCTCGGCGTCCGGATCGCCCGCGAGGTCATCGGCGCGCCGCTCGGTCGGGTAGTCCCAGGTCAGCGCGCGGATCGGCAGATCCCGCTCCGCCGGAGACGACGCATAGTGCTGCTTGAGCCGACGGCCCAGGTGATAGGTGAACCACAGCTCGCTGCGCGCGTCACCCGGCGGCTTGACCGCCTGCTCGCGCCACTGCAGCAGGCGCTGGGTGTTGGTGAACGTGCCCGGCTTCTCGGTGTGGGCCGCGGCCGGGAAGAAGAACACCTCGGTCTGGATGTGCTCGGCGTCGGCGCGCCAGAACTCGGCGGTCTCGGTCGGCGCGAAGTCGCGGACCACCAGCCAGTCGAGCTTGGCCAGGCCCTTGCGCTGCAGCGGCCCGGCGACGGTGCCGACCACCGGGTTCTCGCCCATCACGAAGTAGCCGCCGATCTTGCCGTCGGCCATCTGCGCGATCGTCGCCATGTGCGAGTGGTCGCCCGACAGCCGCGGCAGGCGGCCGAACAGGTACTCGTTGTCCTGGGTCGCCGCCGCGCCGAACCACGCCTTGAGCAGCGACACCATGTACTTGGGCATCTCGGCCCACCAGCCGCTCTCGGCGCGGTGGCCCTTCAGGTACTCCGCGAGCGTGCTGTGGTGGCGCGCGGCGGGCATCGGCAGGTACCCGGGCAGCAGATCGTACAGCGTCGGGATATCGGTCGAGCCCTGGATCGACGCGTGGCCGCGCAGCGCCATGATCCCACCGCCTGGGCGGCCGATGTTGCCGAGCAGCAGCTGCAGGATCGACGCGGTGCGGATGTACTGCACGCCGACCGAGTGCTGGGTCCAGCCGACCGCATAGCAGATCGCCGCGGTGTGCTCGCGGCCCGACGCGGCGCACATCGCGCGCGCGACCTTGAGGAACTGGTCCTCGGGCATGCCGCAGATCTGCGACACCATCTCCGGCGTGTAGCGCGCGAAGTGGCGTCGAACGATCTGGAACACGCAGCGCGGATGCTGCAGGGTCTCGTCGCGCTGCTCGTTGGTGACGTGATCGAAGCGCTCGTGATCGCCGCTGGCGCCCGCGCCGTGCCCGCCGACGACCTCCTTGTGGCCCGACGCCGGCACGACATCGATGCCGGCGTACTGCCAGCTGCGATGATCGTACTTGCCGTCCTTGTAGCCGCTGAACAGGCCCTCGAGATCCTCGGTGTCGCGGAACTCCTCGGAGATGATCGTCGCCGCGTTGGTGTACGGGATGACGTAGTCCTTGAAGTACAGCTCGTACTCGATCACGTAGCGGATGATGCCGCCGAGGAACGCGATGTCGGTGCCGGCGCGGATCGGAACGTAGTAGTCGGCGACCGCGCTGGTCCGGGTGAAGCGCGGGTCGACGTGGATGATCGTCGCGCCGCGCTCCTTGGCCTTCATGACCCAGCGAAACCCGACGGGATGGCACTCGGCCATGTTCGAGCCCTGGATCAGGATGCAGTCCGCGTGCTGCAGATCCTGCTGGAAGGTCGTGGCGCCGCCGCGACCGAACGAGATCCCCAGACCGGGGACCGTGGAGCTATGTCATATGCGCGCCTGGTTCTCGACCTGGATCATCCCGAGCGCGGTGTAGAGCTTCTTCAGCAGGTAATTCTCTTCGTTATCGAGCGTGGCGCCGCCGAGGTGGGCGATCCCGAGCGTGCGCGCCGCCGGGCGATCGCCGTCGTCGCCGGGCAGGGTCTCCTGCCAGTGGCTCTCGCGCGCGCGGACGACGCGCTCGGCGACCATGTCCATCGCCTGCTCGAGCGCGAGGACCTCCCAGGCGCCGCCGCCCGGCCGGCGATACAGCACGCGCTGCTCGCGGTGATCGCCGGTGACCAGCTGCATCGTGGCCGCGCCCTTCGGGCACAGGCAACCTTCGGAGATCGGC
>DASWOO010000463.1:0-19238 GCA_036404335.1 Kofleriaceae bacterium | reverse complement strand
TCCCGCGCTGGGTGCCGTACATCCGCACGTAGCGGCCGGTGCCGGACACGGTCAGGTCGTTGACCCCGCCGGTGCCGGTCGACGTGCTGTAGATCGTCGTCCAGGTGTTGCCGTCGTTCGAGGTCTGGATCTGGAACGCCTTGCCGTACGCGGCCTCCCAGCGGAGCACGACGCGGCTGACGTGGACCGAGCTGCCGAGGTCGACGCGGTACCACTGCGGGTCGGTGAACGCGCTCGACCAGCGGGTGGCCGTGCTGCCGTCGTTGCCCTTGTTGGGCAGCGTGTCGTTGGTCTCGTTCGACGACGACAGCGCCGGCTTGTTCAGCGCCAGGTTGGTCGAGCCGCCCCCGCCGCCACCGCCGCCGCCGCCGCCCGCCGGGCAGAACGTGATCGCGTAGTTCGAGCCGGTCGGGCAGGTCTGCAGCGCGCCACCGGAGTTCTCGTCATAGGCATACGAGTACTCGCGCGGGCAGAAGTTGTGGATGTTGTTGACGTAGAGCTGGGCCGAGGCCGCCCAGTTGCTGACCACGCACGAGCCCGGCGTGCCGTACGCGCCGCGGCAGCAGAACTGGTCGGTGTTGTACTTCGTGCACGGGCTCAGGCAGATGTTGCCGCTCTTGAGGTCGGCGGGACAGCTGGTGATCACCGAGTTGGCGCACGAGCTGGGCGACACGCAGCTGGTGTTGCTGATCGTCACGCCGATCGGGTTGTCGACCGCGTCGACGTAGCTGACGTCGTACCAGTCCGTGCCGTTCGCGTTGAGGTTCCATTCGAACAGCGAGGTGTTGGGCTGGCCGGTGGTGCCGGCGCACTGCAAGCCGGTGCCGCCGCACGAGCCGGTCGTGCACTGGGCCGGGCTGGCGCTGTTACACCCGGTGCGGCCCCACAGCCGGCCGATCGAGCCGCTCGGGACGTTGAACACCGAGGTCTGGCCGGGGGCCAGGGTCCAGCCGCCGTTCGAGAACGTCGCGGCGGGGTACACGCCGGGATACACGGTGTAGCTGCAGTTGTTCTTCACGGTGAAGGTGCCGGCGTCGGCCGCGACCGGCGCGACACAGATTGCCGCGGCGACGAACGCCGCGATGGATAAACGATGCATGAGGACCTCCAAAAATTGGCTTGGTTGAAAACGCTCTGTCCACGGACTCCGACAGCGGACCCCGATCACAGCCCCGAGAGGGTGAACTGCTCCCACGTGCTGGGCGTGGCGCGATTGGCGATCAGCACGTCGCCGATGTTGAGATCGGCCGAGACGTACTGGCCATTGCCGACCGACTGCAGCGCGACGGTGCCATTGGCCTGCGCGATGCGGCGGAACTTCTCCTGGGCGCCGATCGTCGACTTGCTGGCGATCAGCCGGCCGCCGTTGCCGGCGTCGACGGTGACGTAGAGGTTATTGATGGCAGCCTGCAGCGCGATCGTGCCGTCGCCGTTGTCGATCAGCTTGAACGTCTCCCACGAGCTGACCGTGGCGCGGTTGGCGACCAGCGGGCTGGCGCCGGCGTTGTCGGCCGAGACGAACGAGTTGTCGGCCGAGGCGCGGATGCTGACCTGGCCCGGCACGCTCGCGCCGGCCTGGTAGACGCGGACGTAGTCGACGAGCATGTCGTTGACCGCCGGCGTGGTCCCGTCGGGGCCGGTGAACCAGCCGCCGCCGACCGCCTGGTTCAGCAGGATGAAGAACGGGTGGTTGTAGGCCCAGGTCGTGCCTGCCGGGATCGTCGACGTCGTGATCGTGCGGGTGATGTTGGTGATGCTGTCGCGATAGAACTGGATCTGGTTGGGCGACCAGATCACGCCGTAGATGTGGTAGTTCGCGTCGTCGATGCGGGTGCCGTTCGGGAACCCGGTCTGGACGCCGATGCCGTTTCCGCCCGAGTAGCCCGGGCCGTGGATCGTCGACGAGGTCTGGCTCGGGCCGTAGTTATCGACCCACTCCATGATGTCCATCTCGCCGCAGCTCGGCCAGCCCACGCTGCCGATGTTGCTGCCCAGCATCCAGAACGCCGGCCACAGCCCCGACGCGGCGACCAGCTTCATGCGGGCCTCGATCCGGCCGTACTGCGCCGTGAACTTGCCGTTGGTGTGCATGCGGGTCGACGTCCAGGTCCCGCTCGCGTCGCGCCGCGCGCGGATCACGAGGCTGCCGGCGCCGTTCATGAACACGTTGGGGTTGGCGGCGCTGCACGGCGCGGCGTTCGAGCCCGCGGCACAGTAGACCTCCCACTCGCCGTTGCCCCATCCGCCGTTGTTACCGGTGTCGTAGGTCCAGCGGCTGGTATCCGGCGTCGTGCCGGACGCGCCGTTGAACTCTTCGCTCCAGGTCAGGTTCCAGCTCTGGGCGTGCGCGGCCGACCCGACCGCGAGGACGGCAAACAGAACGAACAGCTGAATTCGACGCGCGACGTACATGGCTCTCCTCGGGTCCGAAAGAACCCGAGGCCACGACTAGCGCGGCCGTCACGGCGCGGTAAATGACGGCACGTACGATGCGTTGATGTTTCTTACGACGAATCGATTTTGACAAATCGATATCGTGGCTGGAACACCAGATTCGCGTCGCGTGATCCTGTATGGAGCCGAACGTCTGTTCAGCCCGCGCGTGGCGTGGGTTACGCCAGGCGGATCCAGCGCGCCTTCGCGCTATCGATCTTCGGCGAGAACGACGGCGGAAAGTGACGCTGCACGTAGGCGAACGCCTGGCTGATCAGCTCGCGATCGACCTCGGTCGGCACCTCCATATTCTGGTCGTTGGGATCGGGTGTGACCCCGAGCCGCACGATCTCGGTCAGGCGAAGCACGTGCAGCCGGTTGACGAACAGCGCGTGAGCGATGCCGAGGAACATTTCTTCGATGCCAGGGTCCATGGCCATGGAGGCCCCGTACCTACCACATGCGTTCGGGGCGTTCTAGCCAGAAGCTCGGGTGGGCCCGATCCGCAGCAGATCCGTCATCACGGCCGCTTGGCCGCGTGGACCAGACCGCCCAACCGGGCGTTGGGGCTCATCGTGAAGCCCTCGAGACCTACATTGGACAGCACGACGTTGTCCTCGTGCCACAGCGGGACGATCGGCACGTCCTCGGCGACGATGCGCTGGACCTCGTCGTAGAGCTGCTTGCGCTGGGCCCGGTCGGGCTGCTCGCGGCCGCGCGCCGTCAGCTCGTCGACCCGCGGATTCCGGTAGCGCCAGCGGTTGAAGCCGTCCGGGGTCGCCGGCGACGGGATCCACGACGAGTGGAAGTACATGTAGTAGAAGTCGGGATCGGTGATGTCGGTGGTCTGCATCGACGCCAGCTGGTAGGCGCCCTTCTTGATATCGGCGAAGAACGTCGCGAACTCGAACGAGCGCAGCTCGACCTCGATGCCGACCTCGGCGAGCTGGGCGACGATGACCCGGGCGATCGCGACCCGGAACTGGTCGGCCGAGGTCTTGTAGACCAGGTGGAGGCGCGGCCGGGGCCCGGCGCCGTCGGGGTCGCGCAGCCCGGCGTCGTCGAGCAGCCGGCGCGCCCTGGCCAGGTCGCGGTCGTAGCGCGGGACGTCGGGGTTGTAGGCCCAGTGGGTCGGCGGCAGGAGGCCGGTGGCCGGGACGGCGAGCCCGCCCAGCTTGCCGGCGATCAGCGCCGGCCGGTCGAGCGCCAGGGCGATCGCCTGGCGGACCCGGCGGTCGGCGAGCACCGGGTCGGTGTTGTTCATCATCAGGTAGCTGAGGATCGAGCCGCGGGCGGTCTCGACGTGGACCCGCGGCCGATCGCGGAGCACCGACACCAGATCGAGCCGCACGCCGTTCTGGATCAGGTCGGCCGAGCCGCCGACCAGCATCAGCATGCGCGCCGCGGCGTCGCGCACGATCTTGATCTCGAGCCGGGGCACCCGGGGGTGGTCGCCGTAGTAGTACGGGTTGGCGGTCAGCTCGGCGAGGTCGTCGGTCAGCGAGGTCAGGACGTAGGGCCCGGCGCCGATCACGTGCCGGCTGTCGGGCGCGCCGTGGTGGAACGACAGGATGCCGAAGTCGAGGTCGCTGTCGAAGGTCGCCAGCGGCATCCGCAGGTGGAACCGGGCGACGTCGGGCGCACGCTCCTCGACCACGACCAGCCGCTCGGACAGCATCTTGTGCGCACCGCTGGTCGACGCGGGGTCGAGCCCGCTGGCGTAGGTCAGCGCGACGTCGTGGGCGGTGACCGGCGAGCCATCGGAGAACCGGGCGTCGCCGCGGACCGTGACGTCGACCGTCCGGTCGTCGAGGTGGTCGATCCGGGAGGCGAGCTCGAGCCTGGGCAGGGCGTCGCCGGTGTCGACCGCGGTCAGGCCGGGCGCGACCAGCTTGGACAGCTTGCCGTCGTTGCTGTTGAGCGTGGCGCGCGGGTCGGCGGTGTTGATCGTCGCCTCGATCAAGACGACGATCGTGTCGTCGGGGGTGCGGCGGGTCTCGGGGGTGCACGCGGCGATCGCGAGCGCGGCGGTCGCGGCGCCGCGGAGCCAAGTCGTGGTAGCGTATCGACGTGAGTGCATCTCGGGTGGTGCTCGCCTGGCTCGCGCTCGCGAGTATCAGCGGTAGCGCGGCCTACTCGCAAGCAAAGGCCCCGGCGGCCGGTTCGGGCGCGGCGCCGGCGAGCGCGGACGCCGAAGACGCCGAGGACGCCGCCGCGAGCAAGGCGGCCCGGCCGCTGGTCGCCCCGGTCGATCCCAAGGCCCGCGTCCAGTGGCTGCGCGACCGGGTCGCCGCCGCGATCGCCGGCGAGCCCAGGCTCGGCCGCGCCCGGATCGGCGTGTCGGTCGTCGACCTGGCCACCGGCAACGAGCTGATCAACCACGACGCCGACAAGGCGATGAGCCTGGCGTCCAACGCCAAGCTCCTGACGTCGACCACGGCGCTCGCCGACCTCGGCGCCGGCTTCCGGTGGCGGACCAGCGTGCTCGGCGCCGAGCCCGACGACAAGGGCGTGGTCGCCGGCGACCTGATCGTCCGCGGCCGCGGCGACCCGACGCTCGAGGCCGCCGACCTCAACGCGCTGGCCGCCGACGTCGCCGCGCGCGGCGTGCGGCAGATCGACCGGCTGGTGCTCGACACCAGCTACTTCGACGACGCGGTCGAGCCGCCGCGGTTCGACGACCAGCCGCGCGAGACCGCCGGGTTCCGCGCGCCGGTCGCGAGCCTGGGCGTCGCGCGCAGCGCCGTGACCGTCACCGTGATCGCCGAGCCGGGCGGCGCCGCCACCGTCGCGCTCGATCCCGACGCCGGCGACTACGTCCGGGTCACGACCCGCGAGCTGGTCAGCGTCGCCACCGGCCGCACCAAGATCAAGGTCGACGTCAAGGCCAAGGCCGATCACATGGAGCTGACCGTGTCCGGCCAGATCCGCTGGGGCGAGGGCAGCTGGGACATCCGCAAGCGCGTGGCCGACCCGGCGCGGTTCGCCGCCGAGGTGTTCCGTCGCGCCCTGCTCGATCACGGCGTGAAGATCAAGGTCAAGGGCTTCGCGCGCGGCCAGGCGCCCGCGGCGGCCAAGCTGCTCGCCGCGCACGACAGCGCGGCGCTCGGCGACGTGCTGCGCCACATGAACAAGAGCTCCGACAACTACGTCGCCGAGTCGCTGTTCAAGACGGTCGGCGCCGAGACCAAGGCCGCCCCCGGGCCGGCGACGTGGAACGACGCGCGCGACGCCGAGCGCGCCTACCTCGCCAGGATCGGCCTGCCGGCCGCCAGCTATCGCGCCGAGAACGGCTCGGGCCTGTTCGACGCCACCGAGGTCTCGGCGCGCCAGCTGACCACCGTGCTGGCCGCCGCGCACAAGGACTTCCGCGTCGGCCCCGAGCTCGCGGCGTCGCTGCCGATCGGCGGCGTCGACGGCACGCTCGCGCGGCGCTGGCTCGGCCATGCCGCGAAAGGCCGCGTCCGGGCCAAGACCGGCACGCTCAACCAGGTGGTCACGATCGCCGGCTACGTCGCGGTCGACGGCCAGCACCCGATCGCCGTCGCGGTCCTGGTGAACGACATCCCGGCCGGCCAGCGCGCGGGCGCGCGGACCGCGGCCGACGAGATCATCGACGCGCTGATCGCGTACCTGGGCACGCCCTAACGCGGTTGCTGTGGCGCGGCAGCGATGGTACGAAGGCCGCCGAGAAGGAGTGCGAACATGGCCGATCTGAAGGGCTCGAAGACCCATACGAATCTCAAGGAAGCGTTTGCCGGCGAGTCGCAAGCCAACCGCCGCTATCTGTATTTCGCCAAGGTGGCCGACGTCGAGGGCCGCCCCGAGATCGCGGGCCTGTTCCGCGACACCGCCGAGGGTGAAACCGGTCACGCGCACGGTCACCTCGACTACCTGAAGCAGGTCGGTGACCCGGCGACCGGCGAGCCGATCGGCTCGACGGACAAGAACCTCAAGGCGTCGGTCGCCGGCGAGACCTACGAGTACACGCAGATGTACCCGGGCTTCGCCAAGACCGCCCGCGAAGAGGGCTTCGAGGACATCGCCGAGTGGTTCGAGACCCTGGCCCGCGCCGAGCGCTCGCACGCCGGCCGGTTCCAGAAGGGCCTCGACTCGCTGGACTTCTAGTCCCCGAACGAACGATCGAACGATCAATCGACAGGTCCCGAGCGTCGCACCGAGCGGCGCTCGTGGCGTTTTCGGGCTAGAACGGATCCATGAGTCTGGTGCGTCCCATCGTCCGCGCGGACATCAAGGGTCCCGAGCTGTACGGGCCGATCCGCGATGACCTCCGCAAGCACGTCATCGCCCTCAAGCGGCCGCGCCGCGTGCTGATCGGCGACCGGGTGTCGATGGTGTTCGAGAACCGCCACACCCTGACCAGCCAGATCGAGGAGATGCTGCGCGCCGAGAGCATGACCGGCGAGGACCAGATCGCCGCCGAGATCGAGGTCTACAACGCGATGATGCCGACCGAGGATTCGCTGTCGGCCACGCTGTTCATCGAGTTGCCGCCCGACGTCGACGCGTACACCGTGCTCAAGGACATGGTCGGCCTCGACGAGCACGTGATCCTGCACGTCGGGCCGCACGCGCTCCGCGCGGCGTTCGAGCCGGGCCGGTCGACCGACGACAAGATCTCGGCGGTGCAGTACACGCGCTACCCGCTGAGCCCCGAGGCGCGGGCGGCGCTGGTCACCGCGGGCACGCGGCTCGCGGTCGAGATCGACCACCCGAAGTATAGCTATCGCACCGAGTGTCCAGAGGCGACCCGCGCCTCGCTCGCCGCCGACTATGCGTAGCGGCCTGGTGCTGGCGCTGGTGGTGGTGGCAGGATGCGGCGGTGGCCAGCGCGCGCAGGCGCAGCACGACCGCCAGCGCTTCGACTGCCGCAGCCGGATCGCCAGCTACGTCGCGATCCACCACCTGGCCGGCGACGAGCTCGGCGTGCAGATCGACTGCGCCCAGCTCGGGCCGCGCATCGTCCGCTGGAAGTCGGACAAGCTCGGCAACCGCCAGGAGGACGCGCACGGCCTGACCCCCGGCGAGTTCGACGCGATCTGGCGCGAGCTCGACGGCACCGGCTGGCCCAACCTGCGCGACTGCTCCAACGGCACCGGCCGCAAGCAGGACCCGACGTACCAGTTCGACCTCCGGGACGATCAGAACAAGGCGTCGTTCGCGTGCCAGTCGCAGACCATGCCCTACCCCTACAATGACCTGGTCGATCCGCTCGATCTCGCCGCGCAGACCGGGCGCAAGCAGCTGGGCGACGACGAGTCCGCCGAGCTCAAGGCCCGCGAGGCCAAGGACAAGCAGAAGTGAGCGATCGGCCGCTGGCGGGCACGACCTCGGTGGTGACCGGCGCGAGCCGCGGCATCGGCCGGGCGATCGCGCTGCGGCTCGCCGGCGCCGGGGCCGACGTCGCGCTGTGGGCCCGCGACCACGACGCGCTGGTCCGGGTGGCGGACGAGTGTCGCGCGCTCGGCGTCGAGGCGCTGGCCTCGGTCTGCGATGTCGCCGATGCGGCGCAGGTCACCGCCGCGGCCGGCGAGGTCCGCGCCGGCCTGCCGCCGGTGACCGTGATCGTCAACAACGCTGGCGCGGTGCTGCGCCGGTCGACCGCCGAGATCACCGACGCCGAGTGGCGCCACGTGATGGCCGTCAACCTCGACGGCACGTTCCACGTGACCCGCGCGTTCTTGCCGGACCTCACGCGCGTGAGCGGTCGCGTCATCAACATCGCGTCACGCGCCGGTCGCGAGGGCACCGCGCTGCTCGCGGCGTATTGCGCGGCCAAGCACGGCGTCGTTGGCCTGACTCGAGCCCTTGCCGAGGAGCTGCGCGCTGCTAAGGTCTCCGTGAATGCGATCTGTCCTGGCAGCGTCGACACAGCCATGCTTCGCGAGGGTCTCCCTGGCGCGCGTGCGGACATGAGCCCCGACGAGATTGCCCGGACCGCGCTGTTCCTGGCGCACGCTGCGCCGTCGGCGCTGACCGGTGCGTGTATCGATGTCTACGGTTGAGGCCAATGCCATGCGCGAACTTGGATTGGAACATCCCGACGCGCTGACCTCGTTACCGATCTTCCCGCTGCCGAACTGCGTGCTGCTGCCCGGCGGGCTGTTGCCGCTGCACGTGTTCGAGCCGCGCTACCGCGAGCTGACGCGCGACTGCCTCGCCGGTCATCAGCTGATGGGCGTGGCCCGGCTGCGCCCCGGGTTCGAGGACACGTACTACGGCCGGCCGCCGGTCTACGAGACCTGCGGCGTCGGCCGGATCATCTGCTCGGACGAGCTACCCGACGGCCGGTTCGCGCTGCTGCTGCGCGGCGTCGGTCGCGCCGAGATCGCGCGCGAGCTGCAGACCGATCGCAACTACCGTGTGGTCGAGGCCCAGGCGATCGACGACAAGGCGCACGACGCGCAGGACGTGACCGGCCACCACCGCCGGCTGATCCGGCTGTGCGACGAGCTCGCCGACGTGATCGACAAGGGCGGCTCGCAGCTGCGCGATCTGGTGCGGAGCTTCGACTCGCCCGGCGCGTGCGCCGACGCGGTGGCCGCGGCGCTGGTGATGGACGCCGACGCGCGGCAGGAGCTGCTCGAGGCGTGCGATCCGCTGGTCCGGCTGCAGCGCACGCTGGGCCACGTCAGCCACCTGCTGTGCGAGCTGGCGCCGTGCCACGGCACGGTCAACTAGGGCTGGTCGGCGTCGATCCGCTCGCCGACGTACGACGGGAACCGGGGCACGCCGTCGTCGGTCAGCTCCTGGTAGCGGAACGTGATCAGCGCGCCGATCTGGGGCGGCGCCTCGCGCTCCTTGTCGGACAGGCCGGTGCCAACGGCACGCGGTTCAACGTTGGCACCGGCCTGTCCGACAAGGAGCGCGAGGCCGGTGCCAACGTTGAACCGCGTGCCGTTGGCGAGCTCGACGATCAGCGCGCCGCACCGGCCCTTGTGCTTGCCGGCGCCCGGCGCGTGGCCGACGACCCGGGCCTCGGCGTCGAGGAACGTCTTGACCTTGAGCAGCGTGGTCGAGCGGCCGACGACGTACGCCGAGCCGGGCTCGCGCAGCATCAGGCCCTCGCCGCCCAGGCCCTCGACCCGGGCGAGCTCGGCGCGCAGGTGATCGACGCCGGTGCACGGCACGTGATCGAGCCAGCGCGCGTGCGGGGCGCCGGCCTTGGCCAGGACCTTCTGCGCGTGCGCGCTGCGCTCCTCGAAGCTGCCCTTGGCGTTGGGCGCGTCGAACACGACGAAGCAGATGTCGCGCCAGTCCTGGCCGGCGTCGCCCGAGCGGACGATGCCGATCGTCTTGGAGAACTTCTTGCGCGCGACCCACAGCTCGCCGTCGAGCGTGTCGGCCGGCAGATCCTCGGTGAACCACGACGGCGCCAGGAACGAGTTGCCGAGCCGCGACACGAAGGTCTCGCCGTCCCAGTACGCGCGCACGCCGTCGAGCTTCTCGCTCATCCACCAGCCGGTCGGGTCGTGATCGACCTCCCACTTGTGGGCGAGCAGGATCGGCGGCGCGGTGTCCTTGGCGACCGCGGGCGCGCGGCCCCCGCCGGCGCGCGGCTTCGCGGGCGTGGTGGGTGCGGGCGTCGGCGCGCCGACCCGCGCGGCCTCGACCGCGTCGCCGAGGTAGGCGCGCAGGTGCTTGCAGCTGCGGCGATCGATCACCGCGCCCTGGTTGCGCCAGGCCGGGCAGCTGCACATGTACACGTTGCCGTTGCGCGACAGCGTGTACGTGCTGCTCGAGCCTTTGACTTGGGCTTTCTCGCCATCAGCGAGCGTGGCGGGCATGGCCCCGAGGATAGCGCGACCGCGCGCTCCCCGGGCTCACCACGACAGCGGACGCTCGACCATGGTCACGTCGCCGTCCTGGACCGGGACCGCGCCGGTCGCGTCGCGCACCGCGGCGAGCGGCGCGCCGATCGCGGGCAGGCCGAACGACGTATCGCTGAGCAGGGCTCGGCCGGGCGCCGTGCCGCGCACCGTCAGCTGGACCCGCGCCGCGCCGCCGCGGATCTGCAGCCGGTGCCAGCCGGGCCGCAGCGAGCTGTGGAACCGGGCCGGCCGCGCCGGCAGCGGCGTGTCGTTGACCTTGACGGCGACGAGCTCGGCCTCGGACTGCCAGGCCAGCGCGAGCCGAGGCGCGCCGCGCGCCGACGCGAGGTCGAGCGTGAGGACGCGCGTGCCGTCGGGCTGGATCGGGCCGACGGTGAGCGCGGCGGTGGGCGCAGCGATCGCCAGGCGCGGCGCCGGCGCGACCTCGGCGCTGCCGCTGGCGCCGAACCACGGCGCGACCTGGGCCTGGCGGAACGGCGCCAGCGCGCGCACGGCCGGGGTCGGCTCGGCGGTCTGCCAGCGCGCGTCGCCGGTGTCGGCGGTGGTGATGTGGGCGAGCGAGACATGGACCGGCGCTTCCGCGGATTCGGCCGGCGTGGCCAGCGCGACCGCGGCGAGCGCGATGGTCGCGACCAGCGCGGCGAGCGCGAGCCGGCCGGTGACCCCGCGCGGCTCGCCGGGATGCGCGCCGAGCACCGGCGCGAGGCCGGCGCCGAGCAGCCCGAGCATGACCGCGATCGCCGTGATGATCGGCGTGCCGAGCGCGGCGTAGCCGAACAGCGCGAACGGCAGCAGCACGGTCGCCGCCGCGACCAGGCCGGCGAGCGCGACCGCGACCGCCGGCACGCGCAGGAACATGCGGGCGAGCAGCGCGATCGCGAGGGCCGCGCCGGGAACGATCGCGACGTACGCCGCCCCCGGCAGCATCAGCGCGAGCGCCACGCCGAGCGCGAGCCAGCCGAGCGCCTGACCGGCGAGCAGCGCGTCGGCGTTCGCCCAGCGCCGCATCAGCCCGCCGATCGCCAGCGCGCAGGCCAGGCCCGCCGTGCCGGCCGCCGCCAGCATCGGCCCGGGGTGCGGGATGTCCTGCGCGCCGCCGGTGTGGATGGCGAGGATCCGCAGCAGCGCGTCGCCCAGCACCGCCGCGGCAACCACGATCGCGATCAGCGAGGCCAGGCCGAGCCCGACCCCGCCGAGCCGGATCGACTGGACGCGGCGCCCGCGGCGGATCGCGAGCGCCGCGAGGATGAACGCCACCGCCGCGATCGCCAGGCTCGCGCTCGCCGGCCACCACACCACCACGGCGCCGAACACGTCGAACCAGATCGCCTGGCCGGGCGCCGCCTCGCCGAGCGACGCCTGGCCGAACGCGCGGACCATCGCGAGCACCTGATCGCCCCGGCGCTGCACGGCGCCCGCGTCGACGTGCGCGAGATCATCCAGCGGCGTGTGATAGCGCTCGAAGCCGCCGACGTACGCGAAGTTGATCCCGGCCCGGCCGGCGCGCTTGAACACCGTCAGATCGGTGTCGTTGGGCAGGAGATCGTAGATCGTGCCGTCGAGCGACGAGGTGATCGGGTGCGGCAGCGCGCGCGCGACGATCGGGATCAGCCAGCCCTGCTCGCGGCTGGTCTCGAACAGGAACGGCGTGCCGCCGGTGCCGCGCGCCTCGAGGTTGATGACGAACGCGGCATCGCGGCCGCGCGCGGCGTCGGCGACGTAGCCCTCGGCGCCGAGCAGGCCCGCCTCCTCGCCGTCGTCGATCAGGAACACGATCGGGTTGGCGAGCGGCTCGCGCCGGACGATCCGCGCGAGCTCGAGCGCGGTCGCCACGCCGGTGCCGTCGTCGGACGCGCCCGGTCCGGCCGGCACCGAGTCGTAGTGCGCGGCCACGACCACCGCCGGGCGGGTCGACGCCGCGTCGTCGGGCCGTCGCGCGATCAGGTTATCGACGGCGCCGCACTGCGCGTACGCGTTGCACGCGAACACGTGCTCGACGTCGACCTGATAGTCGAGCGCGCGCAGCGCCGCGATCAGCCGGTCGCGCACCACGTCGTGGCCCGGGGTCGCCAGGGCGTGCGGCGCGTCGATCGAGACCTCGCGCAGCACGGCGATCGTCCGGGTCGCCGAGAACTGATCCGCCGGGGCATCGGCCGGCGCCGGCGCCGGGTTGGCGAGCCGCCAGGCCTCGAGCGCGATCAGCAGCGCCAGCGCGCCGAGCGTGAGCACCGCGTTGCCTCGGGCCGTCATGGCGGCAATGTACCGGCGGACCGCTGTGATGCCGAGCACTTCCCGCGGATGAAACGATCGGCCGCGCTCGGGCGTTGCAGCGCCATGACCGACGAGCTGGTGCCGGCCGTGGTGAGCCCCCGCCCTGCCCTTGGCAGGCTGTTCAAGATCCTCGGCGTGCTCGTGCTCGCCGTCCTCGCGCTGTGCGCGATCGCGGCGATCGTCGGCGACGCCGGGGTCGAGGGTTACTGATGCTGGAGCCGATGGTGACGCCGCCGGCCCGGCGCGGCGGCGGGTGCCTGATCGCCCTGCTGATCGGCGTCGCCGCGCTGGTCGCGCTGTACCTGCTGCTCGTGCTCGTCGGCGGGATGGGCTGGGACGGCTACTGATGGCGTTCGCGACCGCGTGGGGGGTGCTCGTCGCGTGGGCGGTGGTCAGCTTCACCGCGCTCGAGCAGGTCTGGCCGCGGCGGCCGGGCCGGCCGGGCTGGCGGCGGATCGCGCTCGCGGCCGCGCTGCTCGCGATCGACGCCGCGATCGCCCGGCTGGTGATCCGCGACGACCCGGCGCCGCGGCCGGTGCTGCGCATCGTGATCGCGTGGCTGATCATGGAGACCTTGATGTACGGCGTGCATCGCGCCATGCACCGCGTCGCGTGGCTGTGGCGGTTCCATCGCCTGCACCACGCCGACCTGCCGCTGTCGTGGGCGACGGCGTGGATCAGCCACCCGTTCGACGCCGCGCTGTTCGCGAGCTGCGCCGCGCTCGGCGGCTGGCTCGCCGGCGCCAGCCCGGCCGGCGCGGTCGGCTTCGTCGTCGCCCGCCGCGCGTGGACCCTGCTGCTGCACGCCAACGTCGCCTGGCCGGCGAGCGCGCTCGACCAGGTGATCGCGACCCCGGCGTTTCACGATCGCCACCACTGCGAGCACCTGCCGCCCGCCAACTTCGCGAGCAGCCTGCCGGTGCTCGATCTCGTCTTTGGTAGTTACCGGGGCAGCGATCGGATCAGCGCCCGGAGCAGCGATCGCGGTATCGACCGGGCGCCGGCTCAGCCGACCTTGTAGCCCTCGCCGCCCAGCATCTTCTTGAGCCGCTCGAAGGCCTTGCTGGCCGCGTCCGGGCTCGCGTAGCTCTCGACCGAGTCCATGCGTACCGTCTTGCCGTCGAGGTAGAGGGTGGCTTCCACCTTGCGGTTGCCGGCGTCGAGCACGAAGCGATGCCCCGGCACGTTCGACCGCGCGGCCAGCGCCGCAGCCGGCGGCGCGATCGCGGGCGCGGTGGCCACCGGCTTACCGGGCTTGGCCTTCTTGCGCGGCGCCTCGTCCTCGTCGTCGTCGTCGCCAGCTTCATCGTCGTCGCCGGCCTCGTCGTCGTCGCCCGCCTCCGGCTCGGCCGCGCCCTCCGCGCCGGTGTCGGCGTAGCCCTTCTTGCGCTTGTCGCGGACGAGCTTGTCGTACTCCGCGGCGGCGGCCGCGGCGTCGGCGAAGTCCTTGACCGTGCGCTGACCGGCCGAGCCGATCTTGCCGTAGTTGACGTGCAAGGTCTTGCCGTCGACCTTGGCCCGCCAGAACTTGCTCGAGCTGCCCTCCTCGAACACGAGGTGCACGGTCCAATCGCTCATGGTTCGTCCTTGTTGGCTGCATCGGCCCGCGCGGCGATCAGCCGATCGATGCGGGCCATGAACGCCGCCCCGCGCGGGCGGTCGGTCATCATCACGAACGCCGCCATGCCCTTGAGCTGCTCGAGGGTCTCGCCCTGGCCCGGCCGGCCGAGCTCGCGGTTGCGGATCGCCGCGCGCAGGTTGCGCTGGGTCGCGCGCGGCACGCGGGCCTCGGGCCGGCCATCGGGCGCCTGGTTGACCACGAGCCCGGTCACCTTCTGGCGGCCGCCCTTGCGCATCACCCGCGTCTTCTTGGGGTGGAGCTCGAAGCCCTCGGCGCGCACGATCATCCCGACCGCGCGCAGCAGGGTCCCGACGTGCGGCAGGTCGGCGCCGTGCCACGAGAACGTCAGGTCGTCGGCGTAGCGCGTGTAGCGGCAGCCGAGCTTGCGCGCCAGCCCCGACAGCCGGCAGTCGAGCCGCAGGCACAGCGCGTTGGTGATCGACGGGCTGGTCGGCGCGCCCTGCGGCAGCGAGCGCGGGCCGGTCGCGACGTAGTGGGTCTTGCCGTGGGTGACCAGCTCCTCGCGCGGCGACTCGGTCGCGAGCAGCGCCATCAGGGTCGCGACCTGCTCGCCGAGCCCGGCGCGGCGCAGCAGGCCCTTGACCCGGCGCATGGTCACCGTCGGGTAGAACCCGCGGATGTCGAGCTTGACCAGGACCTCGGCGCCGGCGTGGACCAAGGCGTTGGTGACGATCGACCGGCCGGTGAGGAAGCCGTGCGCGGCGCCATGGACCGGCAGGTGCTCGGTGATCTCGCGCGTGATCCAGCGCTGCGCCGCCTTGAGCACCGGCTTGGGCGCGCTGATCAGCCGCTGCGACCCGTCGCGCTTGGGCACCGTCCAGCGCTGGTAGTGCGTGCCGGTGTCGACGTCGCGGTGGTACGCCAGCCAGCGCAGCTTGGCGACCGTGAGGCCGAGCGCCTTGGCCAGCGCGTCGACGTCGCCCAGCGCCGGCAGCGCGTTGTCCTGGCGCTTCTTCTCCGGGTCGTCGGCGTCGAACCGGTCGACGTCGGCGGTGTCGTGCCAGAACACGCCGGCGCCGAGGTGCACGATGTGCGATCGGCGATACGACTGCCACGCCCGCCGGTACAGCTCGCGCCGCACCTTGCGCTCTTCCTCGCGCCGCGCCTTATACAGCTTCTTCTCGGCGTCGGACATCGCCGACGCCCCACCCGGATCGACCAGCCCTTGCTTGGCGATCTGCGCGTCGACCCACTCGCGGATCCCGCCGGCCGCGGCGACCTCGTCCCAGTGCAGGTCGTCAGTTGCCATTGCCGATGCCCGTTCCCGCGCGACGCGACGCGCGGAGGGGTGAAGTCGGCGGCTCCGCCGCCGGCTCCCGTCTGCCTGGCTTCGCCAGCCTGGCGGGGGGAAGGCCCCCTATAGAAAAACAAGCGCAGGAGAAATCGAATCCGCTACATCCCTCATGGGACACGGTAGGCTCACCGGTCTGCCGCCCACCAGGGGTACTGGATGTGGGCTCAAACCGCGGTCGTGTGGTTGGTCCAGCTGAGCCCGCATCCAGTACCCCTGGTGGGCGAGCAGACCAAGAACAGCCTACCTTGTGGAGAATGGCCAGTGACTTTGCCCGGACGGCGCGACGCCGCCCTTGCGCCGGAGCGCTGGCTAACGGATTCGAATTCTCCTGCAAAACAAAATCGGGGGCGAGACTCGCGCCGATGCGCCTCCGACCGAAGGATTCAGTCGGCGGTCGCATCGAGATAACCTTTCTGTGACAGATCTTCGAGTCGCTCGAAATAGGCATTGCGGGCATCGGGCGCGGAATCGAAGCGCAGGCGCTGGACCCGCTGCTCGGCGCCGACCTCGAACCGCGCGACGACGTGTCGCCCGTCGAGCGACAGCCGGAAGCTCTCCGCACCCCGCGCGGTGCGCCGCATCAGCACGCGGGTCTCCGCGGTGATCATCGCGCGGCCCTCGGGCGTCTGGCGCGCTGCTTCCAGGCGCGCCTGCTCGCGAGCATACAACACGCGGAGCGCGATCATGTGCTCGCACGGGCCTTCTTTGATCCCCGATCGCCGGACCGCGCTGCACGTGCAGGTCGCCGCCGCCGTCCGGTTCTCGGCGTCGATCGTGAACGACGGATAGAACGTGCGGTGCGCCTTGGCGTCGACGACCTGGCCTTCGATCTGCCGGCCGTCGCTGCCCTGATCGTGGACCTTGGTCAGCGCGACCGCGCCGGGCTCGGCGAGCAGGCGATGCGCCGCGGCCTCGCGCGCGTCGCGGAACTGCAGCGACGCGGCGGGGATCGGCGCGCGGGTCAGCGAGCGCGCGAACAGCTCGCCGGTCGCGAGGTCGTGGCCGACGCGCAGCTGCGACAGCCCCGCCAGCACGCCGCGCCGGACGTCGGCGCGCGGCCGGCCGAGCCGGTCGGCGAGCGCGTCGAGCGAGCGCGGCTGATCGAGCGCGGCGACCAGCGCGTCGAGCTGCTGCGGATCGGCGTCGGCCGCGAGCAGATCGAACGACGAGATGCCGGCCCAGCTCGCGTCGGTCCAGCCCGACAGCGCCAGCGACAGGGTCGCGTCGCCGAGGTCGACGACGTAGCTCGACGGCAAGCCGGGGCCGGCGACCGCGACGGTGAGCCGCCTGGCCTGCGGCAGCACGCGGGCGATCGCGTTGAGCCGGTTGCGGCCCCACGTGCGGATCACGCGCGGCTGGCTGCCGCGATACGGCGCGCCGGTCGAGCGCACGACCAGGTCCCACGGCTCGATCACCAGCCGCGCCGGCTCGCCGGGCACCAGCTCGTAGCGCAGGCCGCGCGGCGCAACGCGCGCCTTGCGCATGCGCAGCGTGTAGAGGACGTTGTACAGGTCGATCGGCGACAGCTCGAACCGGTCGGCATGCAGCAGCGACGCCGCCTGCATCTGGCCGAACGCGCGCAGCCAGCGCAGCGGCACCGTCCGGTCGCGCCGGGCCGGCGCGGTCGCCTCGGCCGCCGGCTCCGCGGGCGCGAGCGCCAGGGTGGTCGGCCGGTAGCTGCGGATCCGCGCGATCGACGCGAGCGACGCCGCCAGGTCGAGGTACGTCGTGCCCCGCGCGCCGCCGGCGTCGCCCGGGTGCGCGGCGTCGACCAGCGCGGCCGGCCGGCGCAGCACGAGCTGGCCGTAGGTCGATTCGTCGCGCGACATGACCTCGAGGCGCACCGCGTCGCCGGCGATGCTGAGCACCGGATCGAGCGGCTCGGCCTGCTTGGCCGCGGCCGTGTACTGCAGCGCCAGGTATTCCTTCTGCGCGTCCCAGACCTGCTTGTTGACGCCCTTGCCGCGCGAGATCAGGTACGCCAGGTACTCGGCGCGATCGGTCGCCTTGCGGGTCAGGTCGCTGGCCAGGATATCGCCCATCGCCAGCAGCGCATCGCGCACGACGCCCGGCCGGTGCAGCCGGGCCTGCAGCTCCACGTCGCCGACCTCGCCATCGGTCGGCAGCGCCACGCGCATGCCGCCCTCGGCGTCGGTCGTGACGCGCGTCGCGCCAAACGCGACGGGCACACTGATCGTGTCGGCGGTCACCGCGCGCCTCCCGAGGCAAGGCGGGCCGCCGACGCGAGCGCGGACTGCGACGCGAGCGCGGACGCGACGACGTGAGTGCGAACGCGATCACTCATCATCGTCGTCCTCTTCTTCGTCATCGTCGTCGTCGTCCGAGTCATCGTCGTCCGAGTCGTCATCGGCCGAGTCATCGTCGGTCGTGGCGCCGGCGGCGTCGCCGCCGCGCGGGCCCTTGTCCTGGCCCTCGGCGTAGGTCTTGGAGGCTGCGCGCAGGATCCGCTTGAGCGCCTTCCACGCGGCGAGCTTGACCGGGTCGGTCTCGGCCGCGTCGTCGTGGAGCGCGCGCAGGACGGCGGTGGCGCGCTCGCCGCCGAGCCGGCCCAGCGCGGCGATCGCCGCGAGCCGGGCGTCGCCGGCCTGCTTGTCCGTGGCGATCGCGACCAGCTCTTCGACCGTGCGGCCGATCAGGCTGACCGCGAGCGACCAGCTGCGGGTCGCCGGCTCGCGGACCAGCTCGCGCACCAGGCTCGGCCACGCGGCGAGCGCGAGCGGCGCGATCGTCGTCGCGTCGGCCCGGCTGCCGAGCGCGCGTACGGTCGCGGCGGCCGCGGCGGGCTGGCGCGCGGCGAGCGCGTTGGCGGCGGTGGCGCGGACCTCGCGGTCGACGTCTCCCGTGGCCGCCGCCAGCGCACCGAGCACGTCGCTCGCGCCGGCCACCGCCAGCACCGACGCCGCCTCGCGGCGCAGCCCGACCGGCGCGCGCTCGGCGCCCAGCACGCCGCGCGCCACGGCCTCGACGCCATCGGCGCGGCCGAGCCGCCGGGCGGCCCACAGCCCCGCCCACTCCGCCTCGAGCTCGGCGAGCTGCGCCGGCCCGAGCACCGCGCCACCGCGCCCCGCGTACCCCGACGGCGCCAGCCGCGCCGCGCTGCGCGCGACCGAGGCCTCGAGCCCCGGCGCCAGCGCGCGCGCCGCCTCGCCACCGTGGCCCGCGATCCACGCCACCTCGGCCCGCGGCGTCGGCTCGGCCGACGCCAGCGCCGCGCTCAGCGCGGGCACCGGCAGCGCGCCGCGCCGGATCAGCCCCTCGCGCAGCATCTGCCGGACGTCGGCGCTCGCCAGCGAGCCGAGCCGCGCGATCAGCGCCGCCGGATCGCCCGACGTCGCCAGGTAGCTCGCCGCCGGCCCGCTGAGGTCCTCGTGGCGCGAGCCGAGCGCGTACAGGCTGACCTTGGTGCGGTCGCCGCCGAGCACCTTGAGCAGCGCCTTGCGCGCGGCCGCGCTGATGTCCTCGTCATCATCGTCGGCGAGCAGCTCCGCGAGCACCGGCTCGCTCGCCGCCGACGCCGCCAGGCCGAGCTGCTCGATCGCATGCTCGCGCACGCGGCCCCGCGCCTCGCGATCGGCCGCGAGGGTCTCGAGCGGCCCCAGCAGGCCGGCATAGCGCAGGCCGGTCAGCGCGCCGAGCTGGACCGCGCCGGTGCCCGACACCGCGAACCGCTCGAGCCGCTCGCGGATCGCCGCGGCCTCGTCCCCGGTCAGCGCCGGCAGCAGCC
>DASWOO010000462.1:0-8349 GCA_036404335.1 Kofleriaceae bacterium | reverse complement strand
CGCGGCGCGGCCGGCGGCGCGCAGCTCGCGGACGCACGCGATCGCGGCGAGCGTCGCCGGCTGCCAGTAGATCACCGCCGGGCGCGCGGCGATCGCCGAGGCGTGCATCGCCAGCGCGTTGCCCTCGGCGACCTCGCCGAGCTGCTCGAGATCGCCGGCGGCGAGCGCGGCCTCCGCGGCCGCGAGGTCGCGCGGCACCTGGTCGATCCACGCGCGATAGAACGGCGAGGTCAGTGCGGTGTGATCCATGGCGTCGCGCGAGCCGTGCGCCTTGGGCGCGCCGCCGCCGATCACCGCGATCACCATGCGGACGCGCTGGGTCAGCGGCGACGCCAGCGGCTCGGCGTACGCGTCGCTGCCATCGGCGAGCGCGCCGGCGTGCATGCGGACGAAGCCGCCGAAGATCGATCGCGCGGCCGAGCCCGAGCCCTGGCGCGCGAGGATCGACAGCGCGCGCGTGGTGCGATCCTGGCCGAGCGCGCCGGTCGCCGCGACCGCGAGCGCGGCGTAGCCCGACGCCGACGACGCCAGGCCCGACGCGGTCGGGAACTCGTTCTGGCTGATCACCCGGGCGTACGGCCGCTCGCCGCCGCGGACGAGGGTCAGGAACTCGGCGGTCCGCGCCAGCTCGCCGGGTCTGGCCGGCCGGCCATCGAGGATCAGCTCGTCGGCGCTCAGCGTGGGATCGAGGGTCACGGTGGTCGTGGTGACCAGGGCGTCGAGCGTGAGCGACAGGCTGCCGGCGGCCGGCAGGTTGAGGCGCGCGTCGCGCTTGCCCCAGTACTTGACCAGCGCGATGTTCGCGCAGGCACGTGCAGTCGTGGTCGGCACCGGGTGCACCATACTCCCAACGCCGACGCCGCGCCGCGCGAGACGGCCCTTCCGATCGGTGCCGCGCGGATTTACATGTCGCATCCTACAGTAGCGCTGTGCCCGAGCTCCGCGAACGGCCGAACGAACGGCCGAACGAACGGCCGAACGAACGGCAGAACGACCGGCAGATCGACGCGCTCGCGCGCCAGGTCCAGGCGCGGCCCGACGCCGCCGACGCGCGGCTCGTGCTCGCCGACGCGCTGCTCGCCGAGGGCGATCCGCGTGGCGAGCTGATCGCGCTGCAGCTCGCGCACCACGGCAGCGACGAGACCGCGCCGGCGCGCGCCGATCAGCTGCTGCGCGAGCACGGCCGACGCTGGCTCGGCGCCCTGCGTGAGATCACCTATCGCGCCCGGTTCGCGCGCGGGTTCCTGACCCGGCTCGAGCTCAACGGCACGTGGACGGCGAGCGAGGCCGCATGGGCGCGGCACACGGCCGATCCGCAGCTGGCGACGGTCGAGGATCTGGTACCGGGCCGCGCCGTCGGCCCGATCTACGCGCAGTTCGTGGCGAGCCCGGCGCTGGCCGCGCTGCGCCGGATCGAGGTGTTCGATCGGCCGACCCTGGCGGCGCTGCGCGACACCCCGGCGCGGCTGGTCCACGTCAGCTGCCCGAGCTGGAAGGGCGGGCGCTACGTGCAGGAGCTGGAGGCGCACGGGCTGCCGGCGCTGGCGCGGTTCGAGGCGCTGCGCTCGCTGGCGGTGCACCTCGACGGCGCGGCCGGCGTGCTGGGCGCGCGCGTGGTCGATCGGCTCGGCGCGCTGACCGTGGCCGGCGGGCTGGCCAGCGGACTGGCGCTGTGGCCGCGGCTGCCCGTCGCGGTGGCGCTGACGATCGCGCGCACGGCCAAGCTCGACGACTGCGCGCAGAGCCACCTGCCGGTGTCGACCGGCGCGCTGACCCTGTGGCACGAGGCCGGCGGGGTGATCGGCCGCGCCTCGGGTGGCTCGATGCTGCGCGAGCTGGTCGGGAACTTCTCGGTGCTGCCGGCGGCGCTGCACCGGCTAGAGGTGGAGGGCGCGGGCGACTACGCGGTGCCGCTGCAGCGCGCTGCGAGCTGGCGCGGCGTCGAGCTGGTGCTGCGGCCGCCGGCGCGCCGCGTCGGGTACGTCGCGGTGCCCGACACGCGTTAGCCGGCCCCGCTGGCGATGGCGCGGCCGCCCCCCGGATCGGTCGCTGGACTCCCAGGCGATCGCGTCCAGCTGGCTGGAAACCGCGGACGATCCGCCTGCCGGTCTGGCCCCGGACGTGCAATCCTGGGTGTCCGCGTGGAGCAAGCTGTCGCCTATTCGACGCTCGGGTTGACCGTCAGCCTCGCGGTGCTCCGGCCGCGGCTGGGCTCGCTGGGGCGGTTCACCCCCGGCGGCGCGGCGCTGGTCGGCGTGGTCGCGCTGTTCGCGACCCGGCTGCTGTCGTTCGAGCAGATGCTCGACGCCGCGCGGCTGCAGTGGCGGCCGCTGATCGCGCTGACGTCGATCATGGTGATCACCGGCGTGGTCCAGGAGGTCGGCGCGATCGACCGGCTGGTCGCGTGGATCGAGCAGCGCGCGCGGACGCGGTCGGCGGCGTGGACCTTCACGGTGGTGTTCGCGATCAGCGTGATCACGCCGGCCCTGCTCAACAACGACGCGGCGATCCTGATGCTGACGCCGATCGTCGTCGCGCTGACCCGGCGGCTGTATCCCAAGCAGCCGGCGATCACCGTCGCGTTCGCGTTCGCGGTGTTCCTCGCGCCGGGCGTCGCGCCGTTCATCGTGTCCAACCCGATGAACATGATCGTGGCCGAGTTCGCCGGCCTGGACTTCAATTCTTATGCGCTGGTCATGCTGCCGATCTCGCTCGCCGGCGCGGCCCTGACCTACGTGATCCTGCGCTGGCGGTACCGCGAGGCGCTGGGCCAGGCGGTGATCGCGGTGGTCCCGACCACGACGGTCCATCGCCACCCGGCCGAGCGGCCGGCGGTGCTGCTGATGCTCGCGGTGTTCGTCGCGTACCCGGTCGCGGCGTCGGTCGGCATCGAGATCTGGTCGGTCGCGTTCGCCGGCGCGCTGGCGTCGCTCGCGCTGTGCCGGCTGTATCGCGTGGCGCCGCTGCGCAAGGCGACGAGCCACGTGTCGATCGACATCCTGATCTTTCTGTGGGGCATCTTCCTGGTGGTCCAGGGCCTGCGCGGGGTCGGCGTCGTCGACTGGCTCGCCGGGGTCTACGCGCGGCCGATGCCGGGCTCGGGCGGCGAGCTGGCGACCGTGGGCGTGACCTCGGCGCTCGGCTCGGCGCTGATCGACAACCACCCGATGTCGATCTTGAACATGCTGGCGATCGACGGCGCGCACGCGCCGTGGCTGTTGCTCGCCGCGCTGGTCGGCGGCGACATCGGCCCGCGCCTGCTGCCGATCGGCTCGCTCGCCGGGCTGCTATGGATCGATCTGCTGCGGCGCGCCGGCGTCGAGATCGGCGTCGTGCGCTTCGTCCGGGTCGGCACGCTGGTGCTGCTGCCGACGATGGTCGTGTCGATGCTGATGCTGTGGCTGATGTAGCAGCGGCTGGCCGAGCAGCGCGGCGAGCTTGGCCAGATCGAGCCGGCGCAGGAGCTCGGTGGTGATCGGCCGCTTGGCGTCCCAGAACACCTGGCTGGCGTAGAACTCGCGGGCGGGCTCGGCGTCGAGCAGGCCGGCGAGGCACCGGGCCTCGGCCTCGGTCGCGCAGGCCAGGAAGTAGCAGGTGTCGTCGAACACGACCGGCTGGCCCGCGTGCGGCCCGATGACGGTGAAGCACAGGCGCTTGTACAGGCCGGAGATCGCGACCTTCCACGGCGCGAACGTGTAGTCGCCGACGCCGAAGATCGAGAACGCCGGCCTGCCGCGGTAGATCGCGCTGGCCCGGCGAGCGAGCGCGGCGCGATGCTGGCCGAGGTAGGCCCAGACCGACGGCGCGGTGCTCGCGAGCGCGGCTGTGTCATCGCCGATCCGGGTGTGCGGCACGAGCAGGTAGCGCTGCGGGACCCGCGGCCGGCCGCGCGCGACCTCGGAGCTCTTCCACAGCGGATACAGCCAGGGCGCCGCGCCGTCGAGCGCGTCGCCGGCGCGGTTGGCGAACCCGGCCTCGGTCTGGTGCAGTTCCATCACCCGCGCGCAATCGTGCTTGATGCCAGAGCGCCACTGGTACGGGCCGGGCGCGGTGGCCTCGAGCGCGGCCCAGCGATCGTAGCGCGCGGCGTCGGCGACCAGCCGGCCGCCGCGGTAGCCGAGCTCGGGGTGCGGCGCGGCGGTGCAGGCGTCGGCGAGCGAGGCGTAGACCGGGCAGGTGCGCGGGGCGTCGGGCCGCGACGGCGCGAGCTCGAGGATCAAGAGGCACGCCTCGACCGCGGCGTCGAAGTGATGCGCGGCGTCGATCCGCGCGATCGTCGCCTGGCGCACCGCCGCGCCGGTCCGCCACGCGAAGCCGAGCAGCTTGCGCGCGACCGAGGTCTTGCACAGCATCGCGAGGGTCGCATCGCGGCCGGCGAGCGCGGCGAGCAGCTCGCGCAGCATCGCCTCGGAGATGTCGAAGTTGCTCTTGCCGGTCAGCGCGGCCATGCCCGATTCGCGATCGGCGTTGGCCTTGGCGGGCAGGTTGTCGCTGGCCAGCGCGCCGAGGTCGGCGTTGGTGACCCACGGCGGGTTGCCGATCACGAGGATCGGCCCGGCGAGCGCGGCGAGGCGATCGCGCCACGCGGCGGCGAAGAAGCTGCCGAGCTCGATCGCGACCTCGGGCCGCGCCGCGAACACGGCGCGCGCGGCGTCGACGTGGGCGGGCTCGATCTCGACGCCGAGCGCGCGCTCGCAGCCGGGGAACGCGGCGAGCGCGGCGGCGAGCAGGCCGCCGATGCCGCAGGTCGGCTCGACGATCGAGCGCGGCGGCGCGATCCGGGCGGCGAGCAGCGCGCAGACTTCGGCGGCGAGCGCGGGCGGGGTCTGGAAGTCGCCGCGCTCGACCTTGCGGCGGCTGTCGCGGCGCCGGCCCATCTAGCGGATGGTCGCGACGAAGCCTTCGACGCCGGCCGCCTTCCACGCGGCCAGCACGGCGGTCTCGCGGTCGCGCGGGGCGACGGCGATGATCGCGCCGCCGCCGCCGGCGCCGGTGAGCTTGGCGCCGTGCGCGCCGGCCGCGCGCGCGGCGCTGCACAGCGTGTCGAGCTCCGGGGTCGAGACGCCGAGGGCGGCGAGCAGCTCGTGCGCGCGGTTCATCGCCGCGCCGAGGTCGCGCAGGTTGGCGGCGAGCAGGGCGATCGTGCCGGCGTCGGTCAGGCCGCCGAGCTCGCGCAGCCGCGGGTCGTCCGCCTGGCCGCCGGTGGCCTCGGCGACGCGCTGGACCATCGCGGCCGTCGAGCGCGGCGTGCCGCTCGGGCCGACCAGCACGCGCAGCGGCGGGACCTGCGCGATCGGCGACAGGCCCGATGATCGGCGGAACACGCCGGTGCCGCCGGCCATCGCCAGCGCGACATCGACGCCGCTCGCCCGGCCGTGGACGATGGTCTCGCTCGCGCCGGCGGCGCGCGTGATCGTGGCGGCGTCGGCCGGTCGCTTGAGGTACGCCATCATCGCGCGCGCGACCGCGACGGCGAGCGCGGCGGAGGAGCCCAGGCCCGCGCCGGGCGGCAGCTGGGCGTCGCCGACCAGGGACATCGCCGGCCGGCCGGCCGCGAGCTCGTCGGCGATCGCGCACAGCGACCTGGCCACCGGGTGATCGTCGCCGGCGGCGACCGCGACGTTCCATGCGCGCAGCTCGAGCCGCAGCGCGCCGCCAGCCGGGGTCGGCACCGGCGCCATGGTCACGCCGCGATCGAGCGCGGCGGCGAGCGCGGGGTAGCCGTAGACCACGGCGTGCTCACCGAGCAAGATGATCTTGCCGAAGCCGACCGCGGTGGTCATAGGCCCAGGTCGCCGAGGAACGCGCGCAGCGGCGCGCCGAGGTGGCGGGGCGCGTTTGCGAGGTCGCGCGTGTCTTGCAGCCGGTCAGCAGGCAGACCGATCGGATCGACGCGACCAGCTGCTCGATCAGCTGCTGCACGCCTTCCATGCCGCCGGTCCGCTGCGCCCGCAGCATCGGCGCGGCCATGCCGCCGCACCGCGCGCCGAGCGCCAGGGCGCGCGCGACGTCGTATCCGGTCCGCATCCCACCCGACGCGATGACCTCGAGGCCTTCCTTGACGCACGCGACGACCGAGACCGCCGTCGGCACGCCCCAGTCCCACAGCTCGGTGCCCAGCGCCTTCGAGCCCGAGCCCTCGGCGGCGCGCACGGCCTCGACCGCGACCCAGCTCGTGCCGCCGGCCCCGGCGACATCGACCGTGTGCACGCCGGCCGCGCGCAGCGACCGCGCCGCCTCGCGCGACAGCCCGCAGCCGGTCTCCTTGACGAGCACCGGCACCGGCGAGGCCTCGACGATCCGCGCGATCGCGTCGCGCACGCCGCGGAAGTCGCGGTCGCCGCGCTCCTGGATTAGCTCCTGCCCGGCGTTCAAATGGATCGCCAGCGCATCCGCTCCGATCCGCCGCGCCAGCTCGATGACCCGCGCCGGGCCCATCGCCAGCGCCTGCACCGCGCCGACGTTGCCGATCAGCACGACATCGGGCGCCACGCTGCGCACCTCGTAGGTGGTCTCGAGCTCGGGGTGCTCGTCCATCGCGCGCTGCGAGCCCAGCCCCAGCGCGATCCCGGCCGCTTGCGCCGCCCGCGCCAGATCGTGGTTCACCGCGGCGGCCTCGGCGGTCCCGCCCGTCATCCCGGTGATCAACAGCGGCGCCTTCAGCCGCTTGCCGACCAGCGGCGTCGACAGATCGATCTCGTCGACCGACAGCTCGGGCAACGCCTGATGGATCAGCTGAACATGCTCGAGCAGCGTCGAGCGCGCGAACTCGGCGCGCCCCGACGCCGCCACCTCGAGGTGATCGGCTTTGCGCTTGGCGATAGCTGGCTCGTCGGCCACGCGACGTCTTTACCACACCCCGCCGACAAAGCGGGCCGGGCCGCGGCGCATCACGCGCCGCTGACGATGCAGCAGGCGCGGTGGGCAAACGCTGGCTCGTGACCCGCCGCCATCAGGGCACGCTGGGCGCAACGGGCGCCGGCTCAGGGCCCGGAATTTCAACTCGCGGGAAGAAGCAGAGCGGAGCCCCACGCATGCATGGCCACCGCAGGCCGCGCTTCGCCGCTTGCGCGATGACGACGAGCGCGGGCACGGGAGAACGCGGGGCTGGCCTGTGACCCGCCGCCATCGGGGTACGACGGGCACGACGGGCGCCGGCTCACAGCCCGGTGCCTCGGGCGAGCGCTCCCTCCCGGACCGAATTTTCAATTCGGGGAGAGAAGCAGAGCGGAGCGCCACGCACGCATGGCCACCGCGATATGCGCGCTGCTGTCCTCCTGCGAGGTAGCGCGGAGTGCTGGGATGATGGGAGTGCGGGAGATGGGTGGAGTGCGGGAGATGGGTGGGAGTGCGGGACTATGTCTGTAAAATAGAGAGTGGCGGTCATCGGCCGCGAGCAGCAGATCTGGAGTAGTGGCCGTTGTCTCTGCTCATGATGTCCGATATCGGACGAATGATGCTCGGCCGGTGAATGTGATATATCTGCCGAAAGTGCTTGTCTGTTGACCGGTTGCTTGGTATTAATTGGAGGATGAGGCGAGGGTTGAGCAAGCGTGTGCCGGCGGCGGTGGGACAGCTGAAGTTGCTCGATGCGCCCACGCCGCCGAGGCGGCGGAAGCCCAAGCTGGGCCGACCAAGGAAGGTCGGGGCTGGAGTGCGGCATACGAGAAGGCCCGTGTTGTCGCGCCATTATCCGATCCACGTGGTATTGCGCGTCGTGCCGGAGGTCGGCAGCCTGCGTCGCCGGCGTGCGTATCTGGCCATTCGGGATGCCACGGTCGTGGCGGCGCAGCGCGAAGGTTTCCAGATTGTTCATCTGAGCCTGCAGCGGACGCACATCCACTTGCTGGTCGAGGCAGTGGACCGTATAGCGTTGTCGCGCGGGATGCAGAGCTTTCAGATCTCGGCGGCCAAGAGCCTGAATCGCGCGATCAGCAAGGGCCGGCCGGGGCCGCGCCGGCGCGGCAAGGTCTTTACCGACCGCTATTACGCCGAGATCATCACGTGCCCCCGGCAGGCGCGACATGCGCTCTCGTATGTGTTGAACAACTGGCGAAAGCACACAGAAGATCGCGATTCTCGGATGGCAGGATGGACCTTCGACTGGTTCTCCAGCGGCTGGTCGTTTGCTGATTGGGCCGAGGCGGTTGACGACCCGGTGCTGCATCCGCCGCCGGCGCGGTACGAGCCGATGATCGTGCGCAGGTCGAAGACGTGGTTACTGAGCGTCGGTTGGAAGCGGTATGGCTTGATCTCGTATTGCGAGGTTCCTTCGGTGAAACACTAGGCACCTCCGATTCGCGGCGCGCCGCGCCGAGTCGATTTGCGGCGCGCCGCGCCGAGCCGATT